>JBGPOI010000531.1:0-3738 GCA_041487975.1 Binatia bacterium
TATCACGAGCCAAATCGCAGCTTGGCTCTCGGGTGGGATGCGGTCCCACAGCTCCTGGGGCAGGGGCGGCTCTCTCCTCATGGCACCGCTTTACATATCGCAGCCGTAGCCAGGACTCAAGTTTGGGGTGTGAACGGACACACGGGGAGAGAATCAACCTGCCATTTTTCTGGATTCAACTTCGCAAAGAAAAAACCTGGGAGAATGTTAGACGCCGTCGTAGAGGAAGAAAAACGGATTTCAAAGACCGCATCGATTAGCGGTTCTTTATTCAATTTTTTTGGAAGGGCTTGGACGGTCATTGTCATTTCTTACCACGGGCCATAACCTGCATCAAATATGCTGGGGCGCTTATTTTCATCGGTCTATTTTCGGGATAATTTTCCGGCCGCGCAAGTGGGTGTTTTTTTGAGCTTGGAAACTTAGCCCTTTCCAGACACCGGCCCCTACAGTACGGGATTAAAGGTTTTCGCAACGGTTTTGTGGAATACTACCAGGGTGGTCTTGAATCACAAGAGGACGCGCGCTGCTCCAAGGGGCCGAAAGGCGACCCGCTTCCCTTGAGCGAACCACCACGAGTGCGGCGCACCCCGCGCGTGACTCGCCAGTGCGACTTGCCGGATCTGCCGCTTTTGAATTCCGCAGCCTCGCGGGGTGGCCGTACTCTACCCCTTCGCCCGCGTCAATCGTAGGGTCCTGACGTACAATCAGGGCAACTTATGCTAGAGACTATAGGCAATGGAGCTTCACGACCTGCTCACCGCGCTCCTGCCCTACCTCTCCCCTAGCGAACAGGTCGTCTACCTGCGCCTGTGGCACCTGGCGCGCGGCACCGGCTCCTGCGCCGTGCGCTACCAGGACCTCTGTCGCTCCGCCGCCGTCTCACGCTCCACCCTCAAACGCATCCTCAAAACCCTCGCCCAGAAAAAGCTGGTCACCGTCACGTGGAGTGCCAAACGCGCCAGTCGCTTTCAGGTCTGGGAACGCCCGCTCGCGCCCACCGGACGGATTGAGCTGGGCTTTGCTCAAGCGCGCCTCTACGACCTATTCAGCGACGAAGACCGCTCCCTCTTTCTGGCCGCCAAGCGCAGCCTGAGCCCCGCCGTCCTGAAAGAGATGGCAGAAGAAGCCGGCGATCCCTACACCCTGGACCTGCTCATCTTCCGCCGCACCTTCGGCCCTGACCGCCAGCGCAAGTACGCCCACCTTATGGGGTCAAAATGACCCCTCTAAAAAGGTTCGTTCTTCGTACGTCCGATAATGCCCTAGTCTGTCTATGTTGCGGACAAAAAGTGTAGCAAAATGGCGGCACGGATGCTGCCCGTGCTAGCACCTGCTAATTGCCAGGAACAGCTACACTGTTAGCGGGGCTGCTAGCACCAATACCCCCATGTCAAAAAAAGGAGCTGGGAAAAGTTTTAAGAATTTTTCTCGGGCAGGTAGCCTCGCTTCTCCAGCCATTCTTGTAAGGCTTCAGCGATAATTTCCTGTTTTTCCCTTACTTGCCCACCAGGCAGTTTTCCCTGTGCATAAGCAAGCCCACGCTCATACCAGACTTGGGATAGCTTTTCAGCAAGATTCTGCGGCAGTCTAATAGAGATTTTTCCACTCTTCATGGATGGCGGGGTGGCTGAAAGGCTAGACTCTCGGGTGGCTAGAGGGCTGGGTGGCTGAGAGCCTGCCTTTTTCCCACCATAGATAAAATCCTTTACGTCTTTCTCCTCTTCCAGTACGGCAGTGATATGCTTACGATCTGACCGCATAATCGAGGATCTCCTGACAGAGTAATTCCATGTTGCCGACCGCCTCTCCGGGCGCACCTTCTATCTGCCAGACCACTTGCCCTTGACCGGCTGCCACGGCATACACCTGTCGGTATTTGAGCGGGTTCTGCACCGCTGGGATCCCTAGGGCGGCAGGCGCCTCAAGCAACTGCGCAGACAAGATGGTATTGGCTTGGAGTTTGTTCGGGACAAAGAGGGCTCGCGGCAAGTCTCCCTTCCGAATAACACGCGCCTGGCGAATCACCCGGACCGCAAGTTGCGAGGCCTCCAGATCTAGGGGCGAGGGGCCACATGGGACTAAGGCCAAGTCGCATACCATCAGCAATGCTCTTGTGAGCTCGTCCGTGCCGGCCGGACCATCGGCAACAACAATATCGACTTCCTGCGCGAATTTGGGCGCGTGCTCGTAGACCTCATCCGGGTCAGTAATACGTTCCGTTAGTAATCCGCTTCCCATCCGGTCGAGCCATCGAGAGCACGATCGCTGCATGTCACAGTCAATCACTAGCACCCGCTTGCCGATTCTCTGTAGGTAGACCGCGAGGTGTACCGCAATTGTGGACTTCCCTACCCCACCTTTACTGTTCGTTGTCGCGATGATCATGCCCTCTCATAGCAGACTCTTTCTTAGCCTGCTAGCCACCCAGCCACCCAGCCAGCCAAAGAATCGTGCCCTTACTTAAAACCAAAGTTCAGCCACCTGGGTGGCCAGCCTCTCAAGCTCCTGGCCTGCTAGCCACCCAGACCGTCAAGAGGCAAAGAGGCTGAGTGGCATGCCGCTCAGCCGTCCAGGGGGCTAGGTGGCTAAGCTCTTAAAAACACTAAAGTTTTTTTGCCTCAACTCTGTACATCCTCACACTTTCCGTGCATAATGACGCGAACAGTTGAGGCAAGCTTATGATGTAACGACGGGTGAGAAGGCAGAAAAATGAAAAAGGCGACTGTAGCGAGCCGCCTTTTTCTGCATCCGATTTCGCCGGTATACGGCAGAGTGATCTAACCACCGACACCCTACCGTAACTTCCCCAGCGAAGTCAACGGAGTGGTGTGCCCTTCACCCAAGAAGGGGTTGTTATGGGCAGTCGTGTCCTCGTGCTGGACAACATTGTCAGCGCCACATCTTTCTTCGCTGCGAAGTGGACGCCGGGGCTCAAGCGGAGCCAGGCAAGAGATCTGCTGCGGCTGGTCGTCTGCAAGCTCTATGGAGTCAGCCACGGCCACATCTTTCACGCCCATGTCCGAGCGTCGCAATCAGGGCTCGCTGTAGACCTGGGGATCAGCCGCGAATGGTGTAATCAACTGGTCGGGCGCTTAGTAGAATTGCGTTGGGTCCACTATACCACCGTGCGACTGCCCAACGGCAAGTTCGAGGTGGGAGTCTTCCGGCCCGGGCGCACACTGAAACGGCTGCTGTGTGTCCTCCTGGGCTACCGCCAACGGCAGCCCAACCGTGTGAACTCGCCTTCACAGAAAGTACCTACTCCTAAACAAGTAGAAGAAAATAAAAGATTCTTTTCCCAATTACTAACCGACCTTGCCAACAAACTCTCGGCCAAACGCCAACCGTGACACCCAAGCCCACCGCAGACACCGAAAACTTTTCGCGCAACACATCCTCTTAAGAAAGGATTTATAGAAAGCAAGAAAACTGAGTATGCTTCCTCTGGGTATTCTTCTTCTGTGTATTATTATGCGTAAACAGGTTAACCTCTGGGTGTCGATAGGCTTACCTCTAGAAGTAAACCGGTTTACCTCTGCACGTTCCAGGGCTTTCGTTTTCCTCTATTCCGCTGCACGACAAAGTGAATCCGATACGTGTCCGTTCACACCCCAAACTTGAGTCCTGGCTACGGCTGCGATATGTAAAGCGGTGCCATGAGGAGAGAGCCGCCCCTGCCCCAGGAGCTGTGGGACCGCATCCCACCCGAGAGCCAAGCTGCGATTTGGCTCGTGA
>JBGPOI010000532.1:0-3734 GCA_041487975.1 Binatia bacterium
GACGTTGACGGTGATGCCGTACTGCGCCAGATCCAAGGCGGTGGAACGGGTGTAGCCGGTGATGCCCGCTTTCGCCGCGGCATACGGCGCCTCGCCCTCGCCCGGGTGATAGGCATAGAGCGACGCGAGGTTGACGATGCGACCGAAGCCTTTCTCGATCATGGCATGAGTAAAAGCGCGGGTCAGATAAAAGGTGCCATACAGGTTCACGCGCAGCACCCGCTCCCACACGCGCGATTCGAGAGCCCAGACCTCACCGGCGCCGTTGATGCCGGCGTTGTTCACCAGATAGGCGATGTGGATGCCCTCCTCGTCAAGCGTATGCGCCAACTCGATAACCTGATCTTCGCTGGCCACATTGAGCGGGTAGAAATTCACCCGCTGGCGCTGCTCGGCCGGGAGTTGCATGAGCCACTCCCCGGCCAGGTTCTCGCGCCGATCACAAGCGATGATTGTATATCCCTCGGTCAGCAGTCGCCGCACGATGGCCGTGCCCAGGCCGCCAACCGCCCCGGTTACCAACGCATGTCCCTGTGAATGGTCGGTCACTGCATGTCCTCCTTCTGCAGAGAATTGGTGTGGAAACAGGAGAAAAACAGTTCTCTACGGCTCCCGTTTCAGTTCGCTCTCCTCTTGCAGCCAGTCGATAGTCTTGTGCATTTGCTCGCGCTCACGATCGAGAAATTTGCCCACCGCTGCAGCCAGCTTGGGGTCAGCCAAGAAGTGCATGCTCACGGTCGGTTGCGGATCAAAGCCCCGCAGCCGTTTAAAGTCACCGCCGGCGCCGGGCTCGAAGCGCCCTAACTCATGGCGAATGCAATGGTCAACCGCCGCGTAGTAACACACGTTAAAGTGCAGGTAACGGAGTTCTTTGAACGCTCCCCAGTAACGACCGTAGAACACGCCGCTCTTCTGCACGTTGAAGGTGCCGGCGATAATCTCGCCCTGATAGCGCGCCACCACGAAGCACAGGTTGCGCTTGAAGCGGCCAGCCAGCAGATCGAAGAAGCGGGCCTGCAGGTACTGTCGGCCCCAATAGAGCTTGTCGAGGTGGGTTTTATACAAGGCATACATGCGGGGGAAGAGTGCATCGGGGATTTGCTCGCCGCTCAGTACGTCGATCTCGACCCCTTGCTCCTCCATCTCGCGTATTTCCCGTTTGATTTGGTTCCGTCGCTTGGAGCGAAAGTGCGCGAGATAATCGTCGAACGTGCGATACCCGTGATTGAGCCACTGGTATTGCAGCCCCACCCGTTTAAGGTAGCCGATCTCCTCCAGCGCGTCGGCTTCATCGGTCAGGCAGAAGTTGACGTGCACGGACGAGAGACTGTTCTGCGTGCACACTTCCTGCAAGGTTCGCCCCAAGAGTTGGACCAAGGCCGGACGATCAGTGTCAGGCGCGGTCAAAAACCGCACCCCGGTCGCCGGAGTAAACGGGGGAGCGACCAGCAGTTTGGGATAGTATTCGATGCCGGCTCGCTGGGCAGCGTCAGCCCACGAGTGATCGAAAACGAACTCTCCCATGCTGTGGCCCTTGAGGTACAGAGGACAAGCAGCGACGAGACGGTCGTCGTCATAAAGGGTAAGATGCTGGGGTTGCCAGCCGGTCTTGGACGTGACACAGCGCGCCTGCTCCATGGCAGCGAGCCAGTCCCACTCAAGAAAAGGCGAACCATCCCCGACCAAAGTATCCCAGCTCTCGCGGTCAACCTCGGTCATGCTCTGGATTACTTTGACTTGCAGCATGGTAGCGGGCATTATTGGCAAGCATTCTTACAGATGCAAGAGTAGGCAAGAGTAGAGAAGACCCGTACGGCCGGGATTACGACTTGCGTTTACGGCTAGCGGGGTTGAATCCTGCCTCCCTCCGGCTCTGTGAGACAGAAAAAGAAAGCCCAGCACGTGTATGCAGACTGGAACCATTATTGCCTATCGCGAGCGCGGACGCCTGGCTCTGGGTGTCGTGCAGAAAGTTGTGACTACCCCGGGCAAGGCCCAGGTCGAGATTATCGACGAGGGCGGCAAGAAAACTATACTTGCGCCGGACCGCGTGTTGTTTGACAGCAAAAACACCTTATCGCTCACGCTCCCACCAACCGACTTGAAGAAACGCCTACAAGAGCTGCGTGACCAGATCAGCGCGCACGCACAAACCCTCAATCTCCAAGAGCTGTGGGAACTCGTGCGCGAGGAAGAAGATGCCGAGTTTTCGTGGGAGGAGTTAGCCGGATTTCTGCTCGCTACTACCGACAACCTGGCCGCCAGGGCCAGCGTTCTTGATGCCTTGTTAAGCCAAAGCTTGTACTTCAGGGAAAAGAAGGTAGGAATTTTTGCTCCTCGTGATGTCAAAAGCATCGAAGAGATATTGCACCAGCAGCAGGTCGCTCACGAGCGCGCCCGCGCCCAAGAAGTGTTTCTCGCCTGGGTAAAAGAACGGCTCGCAGCCTCAGCTCTCACGTCACCGCCACCGGCGGCAAGTGAGCGGTATCTCGACCTCCTGAAAGGCCTGGCTCTACACGGTGAGTTCTACGAACGAAAACCGCAAGCGCTCCGGCTTATGGAGGAAATCGGCTTCCGTGGCAAAGGCCATCCTTGGGATGTCGCATTTCAGTTGTTGGTCACACTGGGCATCTGGCAAGAAGACGAAGAACTCAGCATCCTCCGTTATCAGATCCCCACGCGCTTCTCGCCTGAGGTGCTGGCAGCGGCGGCGAACACTGCCGAATTCGTTCCCGGGCAGGACAGCTACCGCGACCTCACCTCGCTTCTCACCTTCACCATCGATGACGCGGACACGACCGAGATCGACGATGCCCTCAGCGTGAGCGAGGAGAAGGGCGCGACGCTGGTCGGCATTCACATCACCGATGCCGGATTCTTCGTCCCACCGGACGGAGAGGTAGATAAAGCGGCGCTCGCCCGCGGCACGACGGTGTATCTCCCACGTGGCAAGGTACCCATGCTGCCGTCGATCCTGAGCGAGGACAGAGCCAGTTTAGTGGCGGGAGTGGCGCGACCGACGTTGAGCTTCTTCGCCAGTATTGATGACAGAGGCTCTCTTCAGGAAGAGCGGATTTGCCGCGGGTTCATCCGCGTCGGACGGCGGCTTTCCTATGTCGAGGCTGATGCCTTGCTCCGCAACGAAGAAAACGACCCGTGTGTTTCGGCCCTCAGGCAGCTCTCCCGAATCGCGCAGTTGAGAAAGTCCCTGCGGGTGGCGCAAGGAGCGGTGATCATTGAGGGAGACGAGGTCAAGGTCAGGGTCAACGACAGCGAGGTGTCTGTTGCCGTCCTCCCTAGCGATTCCCCCTCGCGCAGTCTGGTCGGTGAATGCATGATTCTGGCGAACGAGATGGCGGCACGCTACTGTCGCGCGCAGCATTTGCCCGCGCTGTACATCGCCCAACCACCGCCCGATGAGTCGGTTCCCGCCGTCACCTCATTTCCCACGCAGCGCGTGTACGTTCACGCGGCAAGACGGCTGATGAAACCCTCCCAGATCGGCACTACCCCCGGTCCCCATATGGCGCTCGGCTTGGCGGTGTACACCCAGGTCACTTCTCCCCTGCGCCGTTACCACGACTTGCAGATGCAACATCAGATCAAACATCACCTGGAGTTTGGCGCGCCTCTCTTTGCCGAGGAACGACTCCAGGTCATCGCTGCCGGCGCGCAGGAGTCCACCGCCGCGGCGAGACGTTGCGAACGCGAGAGCACGCGTTACTGGCTGCTCC
>JBGPOI010000533.1:0-3727 GCA_041487975.1 Binatia bacterium
AAGGTAAGTTCAGCGGTGGTGGTGGCGGTGTAAAGTGCAAACCACACGCTCGGTAGGCTTTTTTAACTGCTGCCCAATCCGGAGCGGGATCGACCAACGCTAACCCGGCAAGAGCGTGGCACGCTTCGGCATGATACCCGTAGCGCTTGGCCTGCTCTAAACTGCGCGCGAACGCGAGACGAGCAGCCTTCTCTTTCCCCTGCAACAGGGCTAACTCCCCCACTCCTAAACGACAGTAGATTGAGCCGCGGTGGTCGCGGGTGTCGCGAAACAGCGCCTGAGCGCGGGCGAAGGCTTCTGCGCTACATTTGTAGTCACCTAACATCTTGTGCACGGTCGCCATCGCCCAGACGGTGTAAGCAAAACTCGCCTTGTCTCCGATACGGCCGTAGAGTTTCTCGGCTTTGGCGAACAGCTTCAGGGCGGGGGTGTACGCCTGCCGCATACGCGCCGCATTGCCCAGGCCGCAATAAGAATAGGCCCGGCCATAGATGTCTCCCTCGTCCTCGAACAGATCGTTCGCTTCTTGGTAATAACGCTGAGTGTCGGCGAACCTTCCCATCAGCCGCAAAGCGCCAGCCAGACCGCAAAGCGCGTATCCTGTACCAGTCGTGTCTTCTCGCTGTCTCGCGAGTGTCAAAGCTTTGTGGAAATGAGCGACTGCTTTCCGCAAGTCGCCACAGAAGCGATACGTGCTTCCTAGAGCCCAGAAGATAAACCCTTCGCCTTCTTCCGCCCGGGCGCGACGGTACAGCCTACGTGCTTCGGAAAGATAGGGGAGGGCGCGCTCCGGGTTGCCCTGCGCACGCAGACTCAAGCCGACACCAGCCAGGCTTTCCGCTAACCCTTCTTGGTCAGCCAGTGATTGGGAGCGGTGGACGGCCCGAGTGTAGGCTTGTTTAGCCTGAGCGAACTTGCCAAGCATGCGCAGACAGTCGCCGACGCCTAAGAGCGCGTCGCGCTGGCCCTCAACATCTCCCTCTGCTTTGTAAGCTTCTTGGGCACGGCGGTACAGATCGAGAGCATCTGCGAAACGACTCTTCTGGCGGACACGTTCGCCCTGATGAAAGAGGCGGGCAGGGGAAGAGTGATGAGTGATGAGTAATGAGTGATGAGTGGAAGAACGAGAAATTTTTCGCTCCTATAATTCTTAACTATTCACTCTTAATTCTTCATTTCCAAAGCTTTCGCCATGGTAGCTCCCATCTCCGCCGGGCTGGGAATAATGTGCACGCCGGCTTCCTTGAGGGCTTGAATCTTCTCCGCGGCAGTGCCCTTGCCGCCCGCAATGATCGCACCAGCGTGCCCCATGCGTTTGCCTTTCGGCGCGGTTTGCCCACCAATAAACGCCGCTACCGGCTTCGTCACGTGGGCTTTGATAAATGCCGCGGCCTCTTCTTCAGCGCTCCCGCCAATCTCACCGATCATCACGATTCCTTCAGTCTTGGGATCGTCCTGGAACATGCGCAGGACCTCAACGAAGCTCGTGCCGTTGACCGGATCTCCCCCAATCCCCACACACGTCGATTGACCGATGCCAAGCTGGGTGAGTTGATGAACGGCTTCATAGGTCAGCGTGCCGCTGCGCGAGACCACCCCGATCGAGCCAGGTTTGTGAATGTATCCGGGCATAATGCCGATTTTGCACTCTCCTGGAGTGATTACGCCTGGACAGTTAGGGCCAATGAGGCGGGAGTTCTTCCCTTGCAGATAGCGT
This sequence comes from Binatia bacterium, assembly GCA_041487975.1. Lineage (GTDB taxonomy): Bacteria > Desulfobacterota > Binatia > Bin18 > Bin18 > JACQEL01. Next base: position 1,718 of record JBGPOI010000533.1, read on the forward strand.
TTGACTCGTACCATGTCGAGGACCGGGATACCTTCGGTGATGCAAATCACCAACGGCACGCCCGCCTCCACCGCCTCCATGATCGCATCGGCGGCGAATGGCGGCGGCACGTAAATCACCGAGGCATTAGCGCCGGTAGCGTTCACAGCCTGTTCGACGGTATCGAAAATGGGGATGCCCTCGAAATCGGTGCCTCCGCGACCTGGAGTCACGCCCGCAACCATCTGCGTGCCATACTCACGGCAGGCGCGGGTGTGGAGCTGGCCGGTTGTGCCAGTGATACCTTGGGTGATGACCTTCGTGTTTTTGTTAACCAGAATGCTCACGCTGACTCTCCGAAAAGTGATGAGTGCTGAGTAATGAGTGATGAGTGGAAAAGGAAGAGATTCAATTCAATGTTACTCAGTACTCGTTACTGTGCCCTCACTGCCTCCACCGCCTTTTTCGCCGCGTCGGCTAGATCATTGGCGGGAATGATATTGAGGCCGGACTCGGCCAGGATTTTCTTGCCGAGTTCTACGTTGGTGCCTTCCAGGCGCACGACTAGGGGAACTGACAGCTTCACCTGTTTGGCCGCTTCGACCACGCCGGTGGCAACCACGTCGCAGCGCATGATACCGCCAAAGATGTTGACCAGCACGCCTTTGACGTTCTTGTCCGACAGGATGATCTTAAAGGCCTCGGTCACTTTCTCTGTAGTTGCGCCGCCGCCAACATCCAGAAAGTTTGCCGGCTCGGCACCGTAGTGCTTGATGATGTCCATCGTCGCCATCGCTAGGCCTGCGCCGTTCACCATACAGCCAATGCTACCGTCGAGGGCGATATAGCTGAGATCGAACTTCGAGGCTTCGACCTCTTTGGGATTCTCCTCGGTCACATCACGCATCTCGCGGATATCGGCGTGACGGAAGAGCGCGTTGTCGTCGAATCCCATCTTGGCGTCCAGAGCGATGAGATCCCCGGACTTGGTTAAGACCAGCGGGTTTATCTCGACCAAAGACGCGTCGCTTTCGCTGAACGCGCGGTAGAGCGCGCGCATGAAGCCGACGGCCTTATTGATCGAGTCCTTGGGCAGACCCAGACCATAGGCCAGCTTGCGGCCCTGGAAGTCTATGAAACCTACGGCGGGATCGATGGTGGCGCGGAGGATCTTCTCCGGCGCACGGGCGGCGACTTCTTCGATCTCTACTCCGCCTTCGGAACTGACCATCATCGTCACGCGAGACGTTGTCCGGTCGATAACTATACCGAGGTAATATTCTTTGGCAATGTCGCAGCCTTGCTCGACAAAGACTTTTTGCACCTCTTTGCCCTCGGGACCGGTCTGATGCGTGACCAGTTTTTTGCCGAGCAGAGAAGCAGCGATGTCGCGCGCAGCCCGGGGGTCTTTTGCCAGTTTCACCCCACCAGCCTTGCCACGGCCACCAGCATGGATCTGCGCTTTGACGACGCACAGACCGCCGCCCAGTTCTTTCGCTGCCGCCTCAGCTTCTTCAGGCGTGGTGGCGACCTTGCCTTTCAACACGGCCACGCCGTATTTCCGCAGAATCTCTTTGGCTTGGTATTCGTGGATGTTCATAGATTAGCTCTCAGCAATCAGCAATGAGCTTTCAGCGACAAGAGAAACAAAATTTTCTTGCTGACTGCTGAAAGCTGACCGCTGATTTATTTTTTCAGTTTACGCAGCAGCCACATCACCGGATCGTAGTACTCATCCACCACCCGCTCCTTGAGTGGGATGATGGCGTTATCGGTGATGTGGATGTTCTCCGGGCACACTTCGGTACAACACTTGGTGATGTTGCAGAATCCCAGACCGGCGCGTTCTTTAATCAGGTCTTTACGGTCGTTGGTGTCAAGCGGGTGCATTTCCAACGCCGCCAACCGCACGAAGAGGCGCGGGCCGGCGAACCACTCCTTGTTTTCCTCGTGGTCGCGAATGACATGGCAGACATCCTGGCACAGGAAGCACTCGATGCATTTGTGGAATTCCTGCACGCGATCGACGTC
>JBGPOI010000534.1:0-3723 GCA_041487975.1 Binatia bacterium
GCGAGCGAGAGACCAGCGGCCGAGCCCGTCGCCTCGACGACAAGATCTGCCTTACCGGGGCGCCAGTCCGCCAGCCGGACGGTGTGGACGCCGAGCTGGCGAAGAAGCGCGAGCTTGTCTTGGTGTTTGCCCACTACGGTTACGCGCGCGCCGGTCAGGTGCAGCACCTGGGCACACAATTGCCCGAGCTTGCCATCGCCAAGAACGATTACCTCAGCCGCGGGTTGCAGGTGGATCTGTTCCAAAATCTCCAAGGCCGCGGCGAAGTGTTCCAGTCCTTTCTCCTTGAGCCACTGGAAGGAGATAATTCTTGGATCGAACCCTTGCTTCTTTCCCATCAGTTGTGCTCAAATGAGACCGTTTTCGTGAAGTGGTTATGAAAGAAACACAAGATCCCGACCCAGCCGCACGACTCTGGTCTTCCTCCCCATCAATTGCCGATCTCCTTGTCCCTGTCGCTTCTCCGCGCCTCTTCGTGCTGGCGTAAATAGCAGGGTCGTATGTTTGCAGTTGGCTGGCAACTTGTTATCACATGTGGGCTGATCCTGGCCAATGCGTTCTTCGTGGCCGCGGAGTTCGCTCTGATCAAGGTGCGGGGCGCGCGCATTGACGACTTGGCCCGACGTGGGAGCCCGCTGGCGCGCGTCGCCCGCAAAGTGATCAACAACCTCGATGCCTCGCTCGCCGCCGCCCAGCTCGGCGTGACGTCCGCCAGTCTAGGGCTCGGCTGGATTGGCGAGCCGGCGGTAGCCCAGGTCATCGAGCCTCTGCTGAACCTCTTTGGTATCTGGTCCCCAACAGTCGTGCACGATTTTTCTTTTGCCGTGGCTTTTGCCCTTATTACTGCCTTGCACATCATCATAGGCGAACAGATGCCCAAGTTTCTTGGTATCCGCAACCCTCAGGAAGTGGCGTTGTGGACCTCGCTCCCGTTTCTACTCTTCTCCTGGTGTTTTTATCCGGCCCTATGGGGGCTGAACGCTTGCGCCAACGGTCTCTTACGCCTTCTGGGCGTGCGCGATGTCAGCGCCCAGGATCTGGCTCATTCGGAAGAAGAACTGCGCGTGATTCTCTCCGAGTCGCAACGGCACGGCGCCCTCTCGGCCGGGAAAGTCAACTTGTTGGAGAACGTATTGGACATGGCTGGGCACACGGCCATGGAAATTATGGTGCCACGGCCGGACATCGATTACTTGTCGCTCAGCAAGAACTGGAAAGAGAACCTTGAGGCCATCTACCGCACCGGTCACACCCGCTATCCGCTGTGCGAGACCGACATCGACCAGGTGGTCGGCATGGTGCACATCAAAGATATTTTTCTGCAGAGAATTGAAATCAAGAGTCCCGCCGATTTGCTCAAAATCAAGCGTGAGATCTTGTTCGTCCCCGAGAGCCGACCGATCGAGGCGTTGCAACAGGACTTTCAGCAGCGCCGCCTGCACATGGCGATGGTCGTTGATGAGTACGGCAGCACCACCGGCCTGGTCACCCTGGAGGACGTTCTGGAAGAGTTGGTGGGAGAAATCCAGGACGAGTTTGATGCCGAACCGCCGAAGCTGGAGCACACCACCGAAGGAGCGGTGGTTGATGGGCAGATGCCGCTCGCAGAAGTAAGCGCTGCTCTCGGGCTTGCTCAAGTCGAAATCAAGGATACGTACACGATCGGCGGCTACGTGAATGCTCAGCTCGGCCGTATCGCCCGTATCGGCGACACCGTGGAACTGGATGAGCATCTGGTCAAGGTCCTAAAGATGAGCGGCCGCCGTATCACTCGCGTGCTGATCGCTCCTACTCCGGAGGCACCACTTCAGGCTGCTGCCTCGGGCAAATGACTGACCACCACAGGCTAAAGCAGACCATAAGAGATTCGTACACGGGCTTGCCTGAACTCAGGTAGCGTGCACCATGCGCACGGAGAGAAACTGGTGGCGCTACAGACGTGCGCGCAGCGCACGCTACCCCTGACAGTCCAACAGTTAGGCAGGCTAGTCAGTCCGGCGGTCCGGAACCCAGAAAGAGGCTGAAAGACTGATTGACTGCGGACTGTCACATCCCCACCTTCTGCGCAAAGTCTTCCATCACTCCTAACACACTGTTCAGGTCGCCACCCCAGAACGCCACGGACGCCAAGAATGAGTCGTACCCAACGTCTCGATACTTTTTCATCTCCTCGATGAAACTCTTCACTGAGGACGCCATCGAGGGACCAATCATGACTTGAATGTTCTTGATGTCCCGGCCGGCTTGGTCAGCGGCAATTTTGAGGCTTGCGTAGATCTCCTGAAATACGGCGAAACTCTTGGGCACGGCCACCCAGCCGTCGCCGAGTTCCGCCACCCGGCGCATCGCCCGTGGCGAGTGTCCGCCGATCCACACCGGCAGCGGCTTCTGCACGGGCTTGGGCTCGCACTTGATGCCACTGAAATGGACGAACTGACCCTCGAATTGCGGATCCGGGTTCGTCCACAGCTCCTTCATCGCGCGCAGGTACTCGTCACTCAGAGCGCCGCGCTTCTTGAACGGCGCGCCCAGCAGGGTGATCTCTTCCTCCATCCAGCCAATGCCGGCACCGAGCATGATGCGCCCACCTGATAGCACATCGAGAGAAGCGAACATCTTTGCCGTAACAATAGGATTGCGATGTGGCAGAACCAGCACCCAGGTGCCCAGGCGTACTCGTTTCGTCACACCGGCCAGAAAGCCGAGCGCGACAATCGGTTCGAGAAATCCTTGCTCTGGCGGCATGGGGAAACGGCCACTCTCGTTGTAGGGATAGCGGGACTTGATGGTGGTGGGGATCACGACGTGGTCAGGCACCCACAGTGAGTCGAAGCCCAAGGCTTCGGCCCGCTGGGCGATCGCGAGTTGTGCTTCCAGTGCGCCAGGGCCGCTGGCCAGCGGTCCCAGGGTCGGCATCATCATGCCAAATTTCATACGTCCCTCCTTGCTGAGAATTGGCAAACGCTTCTTCCTAATAGACCGTTTGCCTACTCCTCGACAAGCTGGTAGGGGCACGGCGCGCCGTGCCCCTACTTTCTTCACGACCCGTTCATACCGATCTTGTCAAAGCACGAACGCGTTTCCTGGTAATCCTTCTTCTCTTACGGTATACAGTCCCCAACCCACAGGAGGTGTTGAGCATGACAAATGGCACGCAACAGCCGCCGATGTTGGCGGGAATGAAAGTCTTGGACTTTACCCAATACTTGGCCGGGCCGACGGCGACTCGCCTAATGGCCGAACTCGGCGCGGAGATTATCAAAGTCGAACAGGCAAAGGGCGGTGACCCGTCACGCTCCCTGCCCTTTCTCAAGGACGGCCGCAGTGTGTACTTCATCCAGCAAAATCGCGGTAAAAAGAGCCTATGTATAGATTTCAGCAAGCCGGAAGGCGTCGAACTGGTCCGCGCGTTGATTCCTCAGGTCGATGTCGTGATCGAAAACTTTGGTCCAGGGGTGATGGAAAAGCGCAGCTTGGATTATGAGTCGCTGCGGCAGCTCAATCCGCGCCTCATCATGTGTTCGATCTCCGCCTTTGGCCGCAAGAGTCCCCTCTCTCATCTCACCGGTTATGACTACATCGCCCAGGCGTTCTCCGGACTCATGCACATGACCGGCGACCCGGACGGCCCGCCCCGCTTTGTCGGCGTGGCTATCGCCGATGGTATTGCCGGCGTCAACGCCTTCGCCGCACTGGGCTATGCTCTTCTCCATCGCGATCGCA
>JBGPOI010000535.1:0-3716 GCA_041487975.1 Binatia bacterium
CGCCGTCGAGCCGCTGACTCGACGAATGAAGAGTGAAGAGTTCACGAGAGAAACTTGCTTAATTCTTCATTCTTCACTCTGCTGAGCGTCCTAGGCTCACTGCCGATGCGCCGCGCGTCAATCAGCTTTTGCCGCCGCATCATCATGCGCTCGTCCTCGTCCCACAGCCGCGTGTAGAGGCGGAGGTAGGCAGCACCTATGGCGTCAGCCTGCGTCGCGTTGACTCCTGGCACGCGGAACTCGACAACGATGTCGGTCGTTCGCTCGCCGGCTGGGTGCAGATGAGTGAGGATTTCCCCGCCTGCCCCTTGCCCCTCCATGGTGCGGCTCCAATAGCGCAGGTTCGGCTGGTCAAGCTCTATCTCAATGACCGCTTCGCGGGGCGCGTCGGCAGGAGGCATGGTGATGTGCGCCCGCCAGGAATCGGGCGTCTGTTCGAGCAAGCGGATGCTCGTAAAGGAGGAGCGATGGAGCCAGGGGAGGTGCTCCCAGTCGCGCACATTCTCCCAGATGCGTTCTAGCGAAGTATGGATCGTGCGACGATAGGTGGCCACCAGGGTTAATGGTGCAGTGCTCATAGCGGTTCCTTCTGGGGACGCGGGCGTCTCGCCCGCGTCGATAATACAACTAAGGTGGTCGCGCTCCCGGGGTAAGAACGGCTAATACCCCGGCGGAACCTCAAACCCACCGACAACCTCGGCGAGGCGGCGCGCGAAGTCGAGCGGGGTCCGGTCCTCAAGATACGGTCCCACGATCTGAAGTCCGACCGGAAGCCCGTTGGACGTGCGGCCCACCGGCGCCATCGTTGTCGGTAGGTAGGCCATGCCCACCACGCCGGCCCAGGCGATTGTATCGAGATAGGAACGAGACTGGCCGTTTACGTGGATGGTGCGAGCAAACATGGGTTCGCTGTGGTCATGCGGAATGGCCGCCGTGGTCGTGATGGGGCAGAGCAGCACGTCGTAGTCCTTAAAAAACTCGGCCCACCGCACCCGGTAGCGGGCGCGCGCCTCGTTCGTGGAGATCCACTCGCGGTGACGTTGCGTGCTCGCGCGAGTAAAGCGAGAGAAGTCGCTGTCATCTTCCTGCAGAAGTTGGCCGACCACCTCCACCAGCCCTTCGAACTGCTCGGGCGGAACGCCAGGAGAGGTCGCCGCCCACAGCAGACGCAGGTAGGTGCGCAGCGCCTCGACAAACTGAAACGCCGGACGAGCTTTTTCATCGACTTGCGCGCCTGCTTTGCGCAGCGCCTCGACTGCCGACTCGCAGCGAGTTCGTACTTCGGTATCGACCGGGCACGCCGGGTCGTCCAGCCATGCGGCGATACGATACTCGCGGAGCGACGAGTGACGCGGCGGCGGGAGTTCCAACTTCCAAGCCACGGCTCGGTCGGTGTCGGGTCCCGCCATCACATCTAGTGCAAGGGCGAGATCATCAGCGCTTCTGCCCAGCGGACCAAGGACAGCGATGTCGGACCCAGAAAGTGATCCCGGAGGGCCGGGGATGTGGCCACGCAGGGGAATAATCTCGAAAGTCGGTTTGTGGCCATAGACACCGCAGTAGTGAGCAGGATTGCGAATCGAACCGCCGATGTCGCTGCCCAGTTCGAGCCCTGTGAGTCCCGCAGTGAGTGCGGCAGCAGCTCCGCCAGAGGACCCGCCGGGTGAGCGAGTCAGATCCCAGGGATTATTCGTCGTGCCAAAGATGGGATTGTAGCTTTGCACGTCCATGGCGAAGACCGGGGTGTTCGTCTTGCCGAAGACTACGGCGCCGGCCGCCACGAGCCGCGCGACCGCGGGCGCATCCCGGGCGGGCACATGTTCGGCATGGATCGGCGCACCCGCAGTCGTGCGGATGCCGGCGGTCTCGATCGTATCCTTGATCGTCATCGGTAGGCCGTGCAGGGGGCCGAGCACATCTCCGCGCGCGAGAGCCGCATCGGCGGCATCAGCGCGCTGGCGTGCCCTTTCGAGGTCGAGCGTTACGACCGCGTTGATCTTCGGGTTATAGCGCTCAATACGCTTAAGATAATGCTCCAGAAGCTCGCGGCTACCGACCTCGCGTTTGCGGATCGCCGCAGCCAGCTCACAAGCTGAGCGGAATGCGATGTCACTCATACACTTCGTCTCTCCTTCTACAGTTTTCCTGGCTCCGTAGTCTTTGCCCAACCCTCAGAGAGCGGCACGAAATAGAACATCTCCACTCGCCGTGACTTAAATTTCCACTCACCGTTCACCTTCTCATATTCGTCGTGCAGCCGCCCAGCGCCAATCAGGCTCTGGTCTCCTCGGGTCGCCCGATTCTCCAGGGAGCAGGTGCCCGTCGCATGATCTCCTTGAATGTGGAGAACATGGTTGGTAAAAAACGGCTTGACCTTAAGCGGCCAAGTGCCGCGATAAAATTCCTTGAGCGCCTCGCGACCCTTGGTCACCCCTCTTCCCAGAGAACTGAAATCTACCGATCCATCCTCAGTAAAGAGATTCGCCATGCGCTCAGCATCCTGGGCTTCGATCGCAAGTCCATATTCATAGGTGAGTTCCTTGATCTTCTCACGATCCCACAGTTCCTGGACCATTTCTTCGAGTTTCATGGTATGTTTCTCCTTCTTTTCGTTTCGCTGTTTCCCCTTTTACCTTTTTCCCTTCATCGCACCACCGCAAGCCGACTCTCCCCTCCCCGCTCTTCACTGACAGTCACGATGCCATTTTGTGCGTCGATGAAAAACCACACCAGCGCGGAAAAGACCGCCAGGAGTCCGGCAACGTGGAGTGCGACTTCCCAGCCAAAGCGGTCGGCAATCATGGGAGTGAGTGTCGGCGCGACCATGCCGCCGACCTGCAACGCGGTGGCGACTACTCCGTAGACCGTGCCCGAGTGCGGGCCAGCGATGTCGATCGTGGTCCCAACGGCCGCGGCAGCGGTAAAGTAGAGAAACCCATTGCCAAGCGACAGCATCACCACCGCCGTATAAGGATTGGCCGCCTTGGCGCCAATGTACAGACACAGCGCTGCAAGAACAAAGCCGGCCACCGCGATAGTCCGCCGGCCCAAGGTACGGCCGTAACGTCTGACCAGGGCATCCGAACACAATCCCCCGACCGGTCCTAGAATGGCCGCGGTGATGAACGGCCCGGTGGTCAGCACCCCACCCTGCATGATGGAGAACCCGCGCACGTTCACCAGATACAGGTAGAACCACGATTGAAAAATGTAGATGCCGTAGCCGAAACCGAAATTCGCCAACATCAAGAGCCAGACATTCGGGTGGGTCAGGATTGCGCGCCACGGAGTCGGCTGCTTCTCCATGCGCTCACCATCCCCGCGGATGCGTTGCAACTCCAGCGCCGACATGCGTGGATGCTCCTCCGGGTTGTCCGTGGCGAAGTGATACCACAGCCCAGCCAGGATCAAGCCGGCCAGCGAGAATACGTAAAACGCCGGCCGCCAGCCGTAGTGCACCATGATCCATGACACGGCTGGCGGCGCTAAACCGTAACCGATCCCGACCCCAGACACCACCAAACCGCCGGCCACAGCGCGCTCGTCCGGCGCCATCCAGCTTGCCATGGCACGACTGGTATTCGGATAAGCCGCCCCCTCACCGAGACCGATGAGGAACCGCACCACCATGAACGACGCGAGTGGTCCGATCAGTCCAGCCAGCCACCAACTCCCAGCCACAGCCGTGAGACCGGTAAACACCGACCACCACAAGA
>JBGPOI010000536.1:0-3712 GCA_041487975.1 Binatia bacterium
CCCATGGTCCCGAGCCCGATGAAGCCCACCTGCATGTTCGCCTCCACAGCGTGATCCAAATCGGTTCTGTGGTATCCGCGCTATTGCTGCTCTTCGAAGACGCTTTTCGCCAAGCCGGCCGCCGACACCGCTGTCGGCCACCCCGAGTAAAAGGCCAAGTGCGTGATCAGTTCGCTGATCTCGTCCTTGGTCACGCCATTGCTCAGGGCACGCTCGAGGTGACCACGGAGTTGCTCCGGGCGGTAGAGGGCTACCAGGGCCGCGACAGTGATGAGGCTGCGGTCGCGCTTGGAGAGGCCAGGACGTTCCCAGACATCACCAAAGAGAACGTTTTCCGTGAGATCCATGAGCTTCGGCACGACGGCCCGAAGCTTTTCCCGGACTGCTGATGCTGACGACGATGCTGTAGCCATAGGTTCCTCCTTTTTGCTCTGTCCAAGTTAAAAATTCCTGCACCTCGAAGTGATCTATTGGGCGATGTGTTTCCCAGAAACTCATCAAGGGCTTAGAACTATCTTCAGTACACCTTGCACCCGATCATGCAAGAGCTGATATGCTGATATACTCTTAGACAACGGCATTTCAAGGTAGCATAGTTTAATCTTTAAGGTAGTCTTCCGTTCCAGTAGAAAATCTGCAAAGCTCCGCTCGTTGGACGGCAGTCACAATATCATGGATAACCACACGAGGTACAATCGTATGACGACACCAACCTGGGTGACGCCTCTCTTTCACGCGCTCGACGCGTTTGACGCGGACACTTTTGCCAGCTTCCTCACCGACGAGGCGAGCTTCGTCTTTGGTAATGCCGAGCCGGTGAGGGGCAAACTCGCCATTCGCGACGTCGTGGCCGGCTTCTTCACCAGCATCAGCGCGATCCGGCATGACCTGCTAGAGACCTGGACGCTTTCACAGGAAGTGATCTGCCGGGGCGCCGTTACGTATACGCGCCACAGCGGGAGTCAACTCCGCGTGCCGTTCGCCAACATTTTCAAGCTGCGGAACGGCCTGATTCAGGACTATCTGATTTACGTGGATAACTCGCAGCTGTATACGCAGCAGTGAACGGTGTCGCTCACACGAATGCTTTGAGAATTCTTAAAAGGAGGGAACATGTCATGACAGCCAACGCACCAAAGACGTATGCAATCGACGTAAAAGACGTCGAGTATATCCGCCACGGGGACCAGCCACTGCTGGCGCGTCTCTTCCAGCCGCGCGGTCCAGGGCCGTTCCCGCTCATCGTCGATCTGCACGGCGGCGCCTGGAATCTGGGGGATCGCCTGATGGACGTCGCTATCAACGAACCGTTGGCCAAAAGCGGCGTGGTGGTGGCGGCACTGGATTTCCGCATGCCGCCCGTGGCGTCATACCCCGCCTCGCTGGCCGACATCAATTATGCCATCCGCTGGCTCAAGACCCAGGCCCTAGCATTGGGGAGCCGCCCCGACTTGGTGGGCGTCTTGGGCAGTTCCAGCGGTGCGCACCAAGCCATGCTGCTCGGCATGCGCCCGCACGATCCCCGCTACGCGGCGCTGCCACTGCCCGCCGGTGCGCCGACCGTGGATGCTAGCCTGCGCTGCGTCGTCCTGTGCTGGCCGGTCATCGATCCGCTGGCGCGCTACCGTTATGCCAAGCAGCTGAAAGAGGGTGGAAAACCGCGCCCCGATCTCCTGGACCAAGTGATCCCTCTGCACGACAAATACTGGCAGACCGAAGCAGCCATGGCCGAGGGCAACCCGGTGCTGGCGCTGGAACGCGGTGAGCGGGTCGCACTGCCCCCCGTGCTCTACATTCAAGGCACCAACGACATCGCGCATCCCCGTGTTGACCTTGATCGCTTCGTTGCCCAGTACCGCAAAGCCGGGGGCAAGGTCGAGTTGGAGCTATTCGAAGGCGTAGCCGAGGGATTCGCTATCCGCAATCCGTCTTCTCCCGCCGCCGTGCAGGCGATCGAGAAAATCATCGAGTTCGTCCACCGCTAGGCTCGGTAAACAGAGAGGCGCCGCGCGTGGACGCGGCGTCCGTCTCTCTCCCTTAGAATGAGCGAAACAGATGTTCACGTATCTGCTTGTTGTTTTCTCACCATAACACTGAGGAAAGAGAAGGCTGCCCACAACATCACCCCGAGGACGCCACACAAAAACCATAGGGTGCGGTATCCCCACACCTCGTACACCCAGGTTCCGCCAAAGGGCGCCAGCACGAACGCCATGGAAAACGCGGCGCTAAAGAGTCCCATGTACTGTCCGCGACTTTCCACGGAACTCCGCCGGGCAACAAAACCTTCGAGCAAGGGCGTCGTCAACATTTCCCCTAACGTCCACACCAACACCGTCACCCCAATCGGTCCCAGCGAAGAAGCCAGTGGGAGCAGAGCAAACCCGGCGCACAACAAGAACGCGCCCAGACCGATCACCTGGAGAGTGTCGAAGCGTTCGACCGCATGTATGATCGGCATCTGCAACACCACGATCACGAGCGTGTTCAACGTAAAGACCAGGCCAATGGTGTACTCCGGCAAGTGATACTGTTCACTCAGTGTTAACGGATAGGCCCCGAATAACTGGCAGAGCACGGTCACCAAGAGGGTAACAAGCCCGACCAAAACGAGAAAAACGCCGTCGCGCCACGGAGAGCGAGGCGTCGCGCTCCGAGACGCCGTCGCCGTGTAATCGGTCCTCTCCCGAACGACGGATTGACGACGAGGTGGAAACAGCGCCCACAGTAACCCCGCCGCCAGCAGACTCACGCTCGCTTCGACAAAGAACAGCCACCGATACGAGTACGCCGCCAGCACGCCGCCCACTGCTGGACCAATGGACATGCCCAGATTCATTCCCAGGCGACGCAAGCCAAACGCGCGGACGTGCAGTGCTGGCGGACTCAACTCCGCCAAGGCCGCGGCGTTAGCGGGCCGGATGCTCTCCGCGACGAGGCTCCACAGAAGAACGATCACGATAATAGAGAAGGGAGACTGCATCGCACTGAGCACAGCCAGCCCTCCCGCGGACAAGCACAGACCGGCCAACTGGGTGTTTATTGATCCGACGCGATCACTGAGCCAGCCACCGACATACGCGCCGCCAATGGCGCCGACGCCATACAGGCTCAGGACGCCTCCAGCCTCCCGTGCGGAGAAACCGTGGCGAGTGGTCAGATACAGCGCGAGGAACGGCAGCACCATGGTCCCACTGCGATGGACAACGGTTACCAGAGACAGGCACCACACCTCCCGCGGCAAACCAGAGAACAATTGGCGATAAAATCTCACCATCGCACACGCACCGGCTCGCACGTTACCCTTGACCTGCAATCCCAACAACTGTGTGACGAAATCAGGGCATTGCTCTACTTCATGAGGTCACATGGAGCGAGACGCAGATTACGCAATCAGTTCTCCCGCCCATAATTGCGTGAGAAAAGATGAGACCGGAAGAATGTCGATGCCGTCGTCCGTGCGGCGCGCGCGGGGGGTTAAACTGACCACGATGCGACGTTTGATGCGGGGACAGTCTTTTTTCAGTTCACGGAGACCGTGTAGATGCTGGGTGGAGATGTTTGCCGTCCCTTTCGCCTCGATCGCACACTCCATGTCACCCAGGATAAAATCAACCTCGACCCCACTGGCAAGCCGCCAATAGCTCAGCTCATAGAACAACTCGCTGTAGGCAGTATGCGCCGTCAATTCGTGACAGACCCAGTTCTCAAA
>JBGPOI010000537.1:0-3706 GCA_041487975.1 Binatia bacterium
ATCAAAGTGCTCTGGTTTTTGAGCGTCCCGGCCCATCTCACGCTTGAACAATTCGAGGCTTGGTACCTCAACACCCACACGCGCATCGCAAAAGGTATGGAGGGCATGCGGCAGTATGCCATCAATCGGACTCTCCGCCGACAGCCGTTGTTCGTCAACCGAGAGCAGCCCTTGACCCACCGCATCGCCGAAGTGTGGTGGGATGATGTCAAGGCCGTTGAGGTCTGCTTCAACTCACCTGGTGGCCTGGCGGACCTCGGTGACGGTTTCAGCAACATCGGTATCAAGAGTGATTCTTTACCGGTGATCCTTTTTGTCGAGGAGACCGAGCATCCCGTGGGCGAAGCAGTTGGATTTAACCCCACTTCGGGCACATACTTAGGACGTGATTTTTTGGTCAAGCTCTTTGGTCTGCTCCGTTTGCCGGACGGAACAGATCTTGACACGTGGTACACCCGAGTTGCCTCTCGCCTCAGTCAGATGATGGGCCTGCGCAAGCACGTGTATGGCAGAGTAAGTGGAGAGACTGTGAAGATCGGCCACGTCATCACCTGGCCACCTGGGGGCAAGCCGGTCTACGATCGGGTCATTGAGTTATGGTTTGACAGTGTGGAAGCCATCGATATGGCATTCGCTTCACGCCAGGGGAAAGAGTTGCTCGCTGGGCTCAAGCAATTAGGAGTGACCCCGGACTGGGTGGCGATGCGGAATCAGGAATTGTTTTTTTCGTTTCCTGCAAATCAACCGCTAGAAGAGTAAAGGGACTCGCTGCGTAGAGCGAAGACGAACACATTTGTGTCCAAGGCCACCGCCTCGTCACGGATAGATCTCACGCGTGATTTGCTCCCGCAGGGTGCGAAGTTCTTGCAGTACGTCGTCGGCTGACTGGTTCAGCTTGTCCTCACGGGCAAGGCGGGCACGGTATTGTTCGGAGACACGCTCAAAAAGCTCCCGTACGGTCGTATGCGCATCCAGCCCTTCGGCGACTAAGGCACTTAGGAGGTCTTCGAGTTGTCGTTGTTCCTTCTTTACTTTACGTCTTTACCGCAGCCATCTCAGTCAGCATCCTGAACTCCGCTGAGTCCTCAAACAATAGCGGAACTCTTGACGGCCCAGTCGCAGATGGAGTAAGCCCTCCATAGGGGAAATGGATTTCATACACCAACGCATGGGGAGGCGAGGCACCCTCTCCAGAAAAAGGAGGATGCTATGGACATGCAGCGTTTCGCGGTAGAGCCGTCCGAGGTTCCCTGGAAGTCTTTGGCGCTCGATGGGGGAGGAGAGGTCCAGTTGCAGATGTACCTCAAAGGCGCGGACGATGGCCCGGAGGCGATCCGCGCCCGCATTTCGGAGGGGTATGAGGTGGAACCGCACTTCCATCTCGCCGCGCAGTTTCAACTCTTGTTGGACGGGACGATGGAGTTTCCCACCTTCCGGCTTGACGCGCCAGCCGTCCACTACACCGAGCACAACGTCCCCTACGGTCCATTCATAGTCAGCCGCGGCCATGACATGCTGGTGCTGCACACCAAACCCGGCGGCGTGATCATGATGCGGGACAAAGAGCGCCGGAGGCAGGCCAACACGCGCGGACGCGAGATCACTTGCTGTGCTCACGAAGTAGACTGGGAGTCGCTGCCAGGCCATGCAGGAGCACGGCGGAAGGTCTTGATCCCTGCGAGCGAAGGTCCGTCCGTCGAGATCGTTGAATGTCCGCCGGGGATGGAGTTTGCCGCTGGAGTGCCTGTGTATGGACGCTACGAAGTCATCCTCGCTGGCTCGGCTGAGGCAGACGGAAAACAGTTAGGAGCAAAAAGCTTGCGTTTTGTCGCGGAGGGAGACCGGGCGGCTCCACTCAAATGCGGGCCAGAAGGGGCGACGCTTATCGTGCTCGCCTATGATCAGGACGCAGCGCAAAGCTATGGCGGGAGCACAGCCGAAGTCATCGCGAAGATGGAAAAATAATCATCCCTGCTCATGGAGGTCTCAGATGTACGATTTGCTCATTAAGAATGGAACCGTGGTCGATGGCACCGGTGCGCCGCGGCGTCATGCCGATGTGGCTGTAGCCGGCGGCAAGATCGTTGAGGTTGGTAAAATCACAGAAGGAGCCAAAAGAACCATTGACGCCTCTGACCTGATCGTGGCTCCTGGGTTTATCGATCCCCACACCCACTACGACGCCCAGATCTGTTGGGATCGTCCCATCACTTCCGCTTCCTGGCATGGAGTGACGACGGTGGTGATGGGTAACTGCGGGGTAGGCATCGCTCCCTGCCGGCCCGAGGTGCGGGAAATTGCCGCCTGGGACTTGGTCAACGTCGAAGGTATCCCTTTCGACGTGCTGGCCAAAGGAATCACTTGGGACTGGGTGAGTTTCCCGGAGTTCATGAATGCGGCGCAGAAGCGCGGAGTAGGCATTAACCTGGCCTTTCTCGCTCCTCTGACGCCCTTTCGTCATTACGTGATGGGCGAAGAGTCGATGGAGCGGGCGGCCAAGCCTGGCGAGATTGCCCAGATTCAAGCGTTGCTGCGCGAGGCAGTGATTGCCGGTGCCTTCGGCTGGACCACTACCACTATCCTGCAACATGTCGGCTACAAAGGGCGGCCGCTGGCCTGTCGTCAGGCGAGCCGGGAGGAACTCACGGCCTACGCGAATATGCTCAAGGAACTCGGTAAGGGAGTGATTGAACTCACGCTGACGAAATCTGCGGGGATGCTTGCCGATGAGGAGTATGAATTGCTCGACCTCTTACTCACTGAGAGTGGGCGTCCGGCGACGTGGTTGGCGATCGTCGACCGCGACGACAAGCCTGAGGCGGGCCTGGACTCACTGCGCAAGGCCGAGCCGCTGATTAAGCGCGGCGGGATTCCGCAGGTGAATTGCCTGCCGATGAGCAACGAGTTTAACCTGCACAATCCCTTCCTTTTCGGCAGCCATCCATCGTGGAAGCCGGCCTTCAACCAGACAGTTGCGGAGCAAATGAAGGTGTACCGTGATCCCGCTTTTCGCCAGACCTTCCGCAAGGAATTGGAGACCCCACGGATATTCTCCGGCAACTGGAATCTGGTGGAAGTGAGAGAGGTACACACTCCAGCGCTGAAGGCCCTCGAAGGGAAGACAGTCGTAGAGGTCGCTCGCGACAGGGGGAAGGATCCGCTCGACACCTTTTTTGACATAGCTCTTGAGGATGATCTCCATACCGAGTACGTCATCGCGCTCTTTAACATCAACGAGGAACGAGTGGCGAAGCTGATCACGGATCCACGGACGCTGATCGGCCTCTCGGACGGCGGTGCGCACGTGGATATGCACGACAATGCCGGCTACTGCACTTACCTGCTTGGCACCTGGGTACGGGAAAAGCAAGTGATGACGCTGGAACGGGCGATTCAGCGTGTCACCGCTGAACCAGCAGATTTTTTTGGCATCCAGGGCAGAGGGAGACTGACGGTAGGCATGGCCGCAGACATTGTCATTTTCGACTACAATACCATCGGTCCAACCATCAGTCCGATCAAGCACCAGGCCTGGCAGCGGGACCTGCCGGGCGGCGGTCGGCGTTTGGTCTGGCCGGCCGACAAAGGGGTGAGGTACACCGTGGTGAACGGTACAGTGCTGTACGAGAACCAGAAATACACCGGGACCCTTCCTGGACAGGTGTTGCGTTCGTGAAGTAAGTTAGCAGAGCATCACTGGTAGAGA
>JBGPOI010000538.1:0-3702 GCA_041487975.1 Binatia bacterium
AGCTGGATCAAGAGCCTTATACGCCGGATGTAGTTTGCTCGGTGTTTAGATATAGCCTGAACTGCTCAAGCAATCGTAGCTGAAGGCAGATGAGGAGGTGGGTGGATGAAAACCATTCTGAGGCAAGTCCTGATCACGCCCCGCAACTATCCGCGCATCTGCACACGCATCATTTCTCAAGATCAACGTGACGCGATCCGACCAGGCATCGTCATCAGCCATCACGCCTTCACCAATTCACAGGGGCAGCAGGGGTAAGTCATCATCAGCCATACAATGAGGCGTGCTGGGATTTGCTTTGCCAAGGGGCGGACAGAGTGGGGTAGGTGGAATGAGGAAACAGGTATCATCACCACCGATGGTGGGCGGCTCTATGCTCGTGCTGGAGAGGAAGTTGGTGAGGTGAGGGATCAGTCCCTGGAGCAGGGGAACAGCACAGCGGTAAATACCTGAGAGGAGAGGGAATGGTAGCTCTCCTGACCAAACAGGTTTCCTGCTGCTACGGGGCGGCTCATGCCGGCATGAAACCATCGCCGAGATCCTTGACCAACACTCAAGACAGGCAGTGTCCTGGGCTCTGCCCTCGCGCTGACCGGTCATGTGGAGACAGCTGCCGACCGACCTCACACCTTCCTCTTGCTCCCGCTTTGCCCCACTCTCCTGCCTGGGTCCCTCTGACCATCCACGTGCTCCCGCAGCTCTTTGGCTACTTTAAACCAGGGCACCCGTTTGGCTGCCACGGCTGCCAGCGCTTCCGTTCGGGGGTTCCGTCCCTCCCGCGCGGGGTAGTGCCTCACACTAAAGCTGCCAAAGCCTCGCAGCTCGATCCTCTCGTCCCGCGCCAGCGCAGCGGTCAAACTCTCGCAGACCGCGTTGACCACGGTTTCCACCTCGCGCATGGAGTACTGCGGATAATGCTCGGTTAACTCTCTACTGAGATCCTGCTTGGTCATGTCCTGCCTCCTCTGCCCTCCTGAGGTTCGTTGCCCGCTCCCTCTGTAGCAAACAGCGACGGCAACTTTCAAATGCATGATGCCTGTCCGCAGCACTCTTTCTTTTGAATCTCTCCACGGTGTCCAACTCATCCCTTGTGTCCATTTAGCCGCAGGAGACGCACGGCTTGGCGTAGTGTTGATGTCGCCATGTCCGCGATGGCAGCAGGCACCACCGATCCTATCTGGACGCTGGACGAAGTAATGGGAGCAACTTTTTAATAGGACACTCCCTCTTTCTTTTCCATCGCTGCACGGTATACGGGGGGCAACTTCGTTTCTCCCCGACCCCCTTCCTTGCGAATTTGATTGGTTGTCTTTGTGCTTCAGCCTCGGTTGTTCGTGCGCCTCGATACTGAGGATACTCTCTGGCACTTCTGCTGCCATGGATCTTGTTGGTATGAAAAAAGGTTAAGCGAAATAAACTACTTGGATGACTTATTTAAAAATGGTGTCCCTTATAGGTGTCCCTTATAAGGGTTCTCCCCCCTCCGGCGCTAGCGGTCGAAAAAAGCTGTTCAGTTTATAATAGGACAAGCGGGCATATTTCTGCTCGCCAGGGGTGCGGGGGCCACCGCGGGCGCGAATGTTCTCTCGCTCCTCTTTGAAGTGCTGGCGCAACTGCGCGGCAGACTCGATCTCGTGGCCGAGGCAGAACCGGTAGCCGAGCTGCGCGTAGGTATGCAGGAAGCCGCCGGAGTGCTCGACCACCTTGGCTCGGACGGGGATATTATTGAACCACCGGGCGAGCCGCTCGTAATCGATCTCCTCGCGCAGGTAGTGTTTCGTGAAGAACGGCTCAAAGTCAAAGTCGCGCAAGTCGCTAATGGTGGCGATGTCGGTTTTCTTCCGGATATGCGCGGCGTGTTTCAAAATCCACTCGACCCGCACGAGGGGCTCGCCGGTGCGCTTGTCAGCGCGAGGATACTCTTTCAAATTGGTCCGTGCTTTTCGATCCTCAAAGTACACGGTGTCGCCGACAACTTTGATTTCGCCGCGCCGGTGATGTTTCTTGCGCAGGACTTGGACTTCGGCCTGCGCCGCCCTCTTGGCATCGAGCGCGCTCTGGAAAAAGGTGTCATAGGCCAGCTCCACGTAGCAGATTTTGTACTCCCCGAGCTGGGCTTCGTACCGCGCAAGGATCTCCCAGTACTGCCGATCAGGGGCCACAATCAGAAGTTTGGCGCGATAGTCGTAGAGCGAGTAATGTTGAAGCGTAGAGGTCAGGGCGTGGGCTTGGAGGTCGGCGAGCGGGAGCAGCGCCCGGAGTTCTTCAGGCGTCTGTGGCAAAACGATTTCGATCTTATCGAACCGGGCCACGCGCCCGCTTTCGCCCGGCCAGTGCCCGTCTCGGGTGGGTTGGTAGTCCATACACCTTCCTGTGGAGTTTTAGAGCCGCCCGGGGCCTACTGGCAGTGTCGGGGTCCCGACTCAGCGGACTCATGGGTCCGGGTCTGGGGCTCCGTCGCGCCCTATCCTCGGTAGCTCTCTTGTCTTGATATACGGTCGATGCCGCGTTACCGGTTAGCGCGTGACGGCCATGCGTCTTCCCGGAAAATCACATTGAGTTATATGTCCAAATTTGATCGGTGCGTACTCGACGCGCCACACCGCCTCCCAGCCTCGTCCCTGCCGAGGCTATGCCGCAACTCATTCACCAGACGACTCCTGCTGCTGTTGAGATTGAAACCAGCTCAGGGCGGCCTCCAGGGAGAAGCGAACCAGGCGTCCAAACCGCAGTGTCGGTAAACCTTTCCTGCGCCACACGCGGATCGCCGCTTCGCTACAGCGTAGCCGCTGGGCTAACTCTTTCTGCGTTAAGAATTTCATAAGGGCCATCACTTCACTTTAATAGAGATGAGCCTATTATGCCTCCTTTTATCGTTCTTTGTTAACAGATAACCTATTGAACTAACTGAATAAAATCTGAAGTATGCCTGCTAGGCTTGATATTAGAACTAGATGGGTTTATGTTTTCTGCCACGATGTACACCAAAGATGAACAACGGATTCCTTCACCCGCTGCTCCAGCAAGTCCTGAGCATTGGCGCTTTGGCACGATATACGACAAAGATGAACAACGGTGGCCTGAGTTCTTTGCGCGGCTGGCCAACATCAAGGACCTGGACGAACTGAGCAAGGAAGACAGAGATGCGCTCGTGGCAGAGTTCTCCGAAATTCGCGGCATGTCCCGCCTGCTCGATAAGCTCCGCAGGTACGTCAGCGATGCCAGGGATCCAAATGTGAATTTTGAAGACGACGAGAAGGATATACTGGAGACGGAAAAAAAAATCGCAGAGCGGGAGGAGGACGAACGCAACCTCTTTCGTCTGACCTACACAGAGGTACAACGAGCCGTGTTGCCGCTGTTGAGCGGCGAGGAAGTACGCCTGCCTTCTCCTGTCGTGTTTGGTCGGCTGAACGGCCGAGTGCTGGAGGAAGTCGTGAAGCTGCCGACGCTAGAAAACATAAGGGAGGGCGTCAAATTTCCTCGCCATTTCACATACGCTCCCGCCAACCAACTGTACCAGCTCTTGCGGCGTCGCCCCTTTCCTTTTGGCCAGTGTGTCGTGTGCACCAAGGTCTTCATCCAGCCTCGGAAAGGCAAGCCGCGGCGGTACTGTTCAACGCCGTGCAAAGCGAAAGGGATTCCCTCGGCGGCGAAGCAAACCGAGTATGCCCGCACCTGGCGTCACAACAAGCGGGCACA
>JBGPOI010000539.1:0-3699 GCA_041487975.1 Binatia bacterium
CCCGAGCCCGAGGAAGGTGGTGAGAAAATCCGGATTATCTACGCCCTTCCGTTTGCTCTGGGAGAGCGGGCACTTTCATTACTTAGCGATAGCGCAGAGCAAGTCGTGTGTCATACAAATTGCAGATTCCCGGCCGCTATAGTAGTTTGGGATATATCTGGTTTCCTGATACCCCAACTCGCGATAAAATACTCGGGAGTTCCCTTTGCCAGCCCGCACTTCCAAATTGACCAAGAAAATACCTCCTACCCGTGCGGTTTCCTCCAGCCACTCGATCAGTCGGCGGCCGATCCCTGAGCGCCGATAGGCCGGATCAACGGCCAGCAAGTTCAAGTGAGCGTGTTCAGCGAAAAACTGCATAATCGCAAAGCCAATAAGTTGTCCATTCGTCCAAGCCGTCAATACATCACTGTCGTGATCGCAAATATGGTGCGCGACCCGCGCGGAAGTCCATGACCAGGGCAAGCCATCCTCGACGAGATCGCGGGACATCAACGCGATGCGTTGGGCGTCCGCCAGTCGCGCCAGTTTGAGTTCAACGCTTTGCTCTTTCGCGAACGGCTCCATCCGGCTCATCTCACAATTGGAGCGCGTGGGTCTCACTCCAGTCCAGGGTTTCTTCGCGTAGATCGAGGTGTACCTTTTTCCAGGTGACACGCACCTTCTCCACGCTCCCTTCCGCCAGCAGCTCGAACATCCCTTGATCGAGTTCGTTTTTAGGACGAGCCAGTAATTGCATGAACGCTTCCGCCACCTCGTGCGTCTCCAACATGCGCGGTTGCCACCGACCGAACACCTTGGGGTTCTCAGCATATTCACCCGTCATGCCGGTGCGGACGAACGGCAGGAGTATCGATGAGGCAGTAATCAATGTCGCGTTGCGCCCGAGATTGACTGCCAACACCTGAGGTAACTGGAGCACAGCCCAGTTGCTGATCGCGTAGCCCGGTACCGACACGCCGGGATCGATGGCCTGGCGCGAGGAAACATAAATGAGTTGAAGAGGCTCCGCGTGGTAGACTGCCTCCCCTGCCCACAAGTGGGTAACGGCAAGAAAACCATCAATTTTCGTATCGAGAACAAGCCGCGATTCCGCCAGATTGTCGATGAAGTGCTGACGCACCCGCGCCCGCCGCATCGCTCGCGGCTCGTTCTCGACCTCACGTAGCGCCCTGCCGAACGAATACCCCTTCTCCGTCAGACCCGAGTTGCAAATCAACAGGTTTGGCGGGAGCCCCCCCATTTGTTCAATGACATAGCTACGGGTCGCCCAGAGATCGCCCATATTCGTGACATCAGCCTGTACCGGGAAAGCGTTGACACCCTCGTTGCGCAGCGCATGCACCAAGTCGAATCCATCAACGTAGCTGCGATGGAAATGGACACCGACCGTGACGGCGCCGTTGAGCCCGGCGGCTAGGGCGAAGGCTTGACCAAGGCCGCCATCTTTCCCCGCTCCGGTAATCAAAACACGCTTACCAGTGACCTCCCTCTGCAGTTCCTCACTGAAGCGAAACCGATTCATCTGTACAGAGAACGCCATGGCACCCCCTTGGACGACTACGAGACTTTTACCCAATACCCGAGACGCTGCGGCCTGTCTATTCTCAGACTCAGCGCTTCCTAGAAAGGAAGTCAAGGTATAAGAAGGACACATCGGTTGGCGGAGCACCGCGAACCGACGGAAGAAAGGAGCGAAGCCTTATGGTCGATCAGGCAGCAGTAGTGGACGCCTTGTATGTGGCGCGCAGGAATGGCTCCCCACCGTCCGGACTAGACCAGGTGCAGCTCGGAGTGGAAGAAGCGCTTGCGGTACAACTCCACGTTCTCGACCGCTTCGAAGGTGAGGGCGAGAAGCTCGGCGGCTGGAAGGTGGGGCTGACGTCCGGCAATGCACGCGATCGCATGGGGAAGGACTTCCGGCCGTTCGGGTACGTATTGCAGAGTCGGATTTTCCCTGCCGGGGTCACGGTGCCGGTAGCGGAGATCATGAACTGTGCAATAGAACCGGAACTGTGTCTGATCATCGGTGCGCCGCTGCGCGGCGATGCCGTGGATGTGGCGGAGGCCAAGGCTGCGGTACGCGCCGTAGCACCGGCGTTCGAGATCAACCAGCGTCGCGTAGGACCGGACACAGGCCAGGCGTTACTGTTGGCCGATGGCCTTGCACAATGGGGTATAGTCGTAGGGTCAGAGGCGCCGGTGCGCGACGGTCTGGTTGAGACAACGGTCGAATTCTATTGCGATGAGCAACTGGTCGAGACCAAGACACCAGGGGCGACGATGGATGATCCCTACCTGTCGCTGTCGCGCCTGTGCAGGCTCCTGCACACATACGGGTTCGGCTTAGAGCCGGGGCAGCCAGTGATTACGGGATCATTTTGTCATCACGCAGTCCGCCGGCCGGGCACGTACCGCGCCGTGTTTTCCGGTATTGGGGAAGTCTCGATGCAGTTTACCTGAACAGGGAGTCCCGGTGACACTGTCCGATAGACAATCGTCGGGCACAAGCGCCCCTGCTTGTTCGACATCGAATGGGATAAAATACAGTTTGTGACATACGCCGTAGTGTGGTCTCGATGGTCGCGTGGCTGCCCTCGTATGCGCCGGAACTCAAGCCGGTCGAGCAAGTCTGGAACCATACGCAGTACAGTGAATTGGCCAATTACCTGCCCACGAACCTGGAGGCGTTATGCGACGAAGTGGGAGTTTCTCTGGCGAGCAAACGCTGGCAACCGACCCTCCTCCGCTCCTGTTTCCGGTACGCTAAGCTCAAACTGTGAATTGTTCCTTTGGTCATGCAAGACTCAATAAGAGCGGCCTCTTGCCAGGGCGGGACCGCTCACTCAAGGTCCCCAGCCTGATCTCAGCAAAGCGCCGACGTGTCCGCTTTATCGTCGGCACGCTCGTCTCCACCGCTTCGGCACTGTCCTCTTCCCGCAGCCCTTCATCCGCCTTGAGCAGACTCCAGGCCCGGGTCAGCTTACGCGCCGAGTGGAAGCTGGTGAACAGGGGAGAAAAGAAATGCCCTCTCCTTACCGTGAACGGTGCGCGACTGCTCGCTTGACCGTCTCGCGCAAGTGGGAGACGTTGAAGGGCTTGACGATATACGCGAAGAGGTGTGGGCGCAACTCTTGGTTCACCCGCTCGTCCGGGTCATAGCTGGTGACGACAATCACCTGCAGAGACGGGTGGAGCGCCTTCAGCTTGTTCACGACTTGCCAGCCGGAGAGCCCCGGCAGGCGTAAGTCCAAGAGCACGACATCTACGGGGGCGTGCTCGATAATCTGCAGGGCCTGCTCGCCTTCGGTGGCCAGCAGCACCTGATAGTCGGCTTGCAACACCGCGCGCAACGACTCTCGCGGCCCAAGCTCGTCTTCCACCACCAGGACAGTTGGTTGCTGGGGCATGCTCGTCTCCTGACTGTCTGCTTGTATGCTGTCCCGTCCTGTCTGGCAAGGGACGTACTGGCAAGAGGGAAAAGAAGCCGGGGCAGTGACACGAGAATGGTTCGTCCTGGAGGTTCTTCAGTACCTTATGAGGTGCTATGTTCGCCGGCGGCCCTGCGACCCTATCCCGACGACTCGGGACGTAGGTCAGTAGCTTTGCGTTCCACGCTTTCGCTATGTCTTATCCGCTCCCTTTGCTCCATACCAAGCATCCACAACGCCGTACACCCACAGGGCAAGGTAAGGAAAC
>JBGPOI010000540.1:0-3690 GCA_041487975.1 Binatia bacterium
AAGGATGTGCTCCGCAACACCAAAGAGGATTTTTCTGATCAAGCGATGCTCCTTGCCTGCGGTTTGCACAATCTGCGTGTTCAACACCGACCACGACCCTTGCGACGATAGTCCTTAAAAGTTA
The DNA here is from genome assembly GCA_041487975.1 of Binatia bacterium. Classification (GTDB taxonomy): domain Bacteria; phylum Desulfobacterota; class Binatia; order Bin18; family Bin18; genus JACQEL01. The sequence continues at coordinate 125 of JBGPOI010000540.1, forward strand.
TTTCGGATAACGTCTAAAGAACACATCGTCCAGGTCGCAGTCCTGAGGCAGGGAGTCTCGTTTCAGGGCAGCATAGGAGTATACGATCATCCGGTTATCGAGCAATTGCGATTTCGGTACTCCTCCGATCTCCCATAAGAAGTCATTAAGTAGTGGGGGGATACCTGACTGGTCCTGAACAGCTCTTGGAAGGCGCTCTGCCCCTATCGTGAGAACAATCTTCTGAGGGAGCGAATGCTTCTTGTAGGCTTTGGTCAGGTAACGAAAGTCAGAATTGAAATCGAGCAACCGACTGAAGGACACAAGGGTCTTCCCTTCAATGCGCAACGACAGAATTCCGATCCCCAAAGGGAAGAGATGCAATCGTGCTGCTGTCAGCTTAGGTGCCACGTCGTCATAGCCAGAGACCTCCAGCACGGCTTTTTCTGTTTCCTTGAACTGAAAGTGATCGACCTGCGCACAGAGAAAATCTTGAATGTAGGGGAAAAAATAAGACAGCTCGTCGAGATTCTTCTCAGGTGAGAGTGTGTATGGTTTCCAACGGTCTGCGGCGTGCTGTAAGGTCTTGTTCAACGATCCCTTGTTTTCTGGCCCCGGAGGAAAAGGAAAGGGATACAGGAAAATTGTCGTCCACTTACTTACCAGTGGATACTCATCGGCCATCGTCAGCGCTCCTCCCTGAACCACTGTTGCAGCACACCGATTTTCCTCTCCACTGTTTCCATTAAATGGTAGTCGTCTTCCCAAACCTTCCGCCACAGCTGGAATAGCTCCCGACCCTGGTCCTGGTCGGTGATACGGAGGAACCAGTGGTCTCTCACGAAACGAGTAAAGTCAGCGAGGATCGCCGCGAACCCTGCTCTGTTAGTTAGATCCAGAGTGGTCAGTCGAGAATTGAGTCGCCGCAAAGTGCTCAGTTGGCACAGGAGAATCAGTGCCAGGTCAAGGTAAATAGTACGAAACTGCCCCAGCAGCCAATCCTGCGAGAACTCTGCTGACGACGGTTGACGGGAAGCGACCAGACAACCGCCGCTGTAGTGGGTAAAGCCATACAAGGTCCCCGTTCCTTGCCAGCGCCGGTACAGATTGTGTTTCAGGAAGTGTTTTACGTACTTTTTGTCTGGGAGTTCGTAGACAAAAGAATCGACGTTGAAGAACTTGTAGACCCATTCTGGCGGTGGATCTTCTTCTACCCTGGCAAAGGAGAAAACCACGAGGCGCTGGTCAAAAGCAGGCGTCAAGCAGTCTGTTCCCAGGAGGTGCACAACAAACTCTTCGACCCTACCTGCGGGCAGAGCCTTGCGTCCGTCACGAAAAACCTGTAGGCGAGCGCGTTGTTCTCGGTGACCTTCGTAGAGATCGCTGATGTAACGGAAAGACTCGTTGAAATCCAAGAGGTCAGCAAAACCTGCCGGCGAAGCTGTCCCCTCTATTTGATTTGCCAGGCTAAGGTCCAGGACCAAACAGCCCATGTCCCGACCCCAAAGATGCAGACGCCCGCCATGCAGAAGAAGCGAATGACCAGCGAAGGTCAGGCCGAACGCCTGTGGCTCATGCAGGAGGTAGGTGTTGTCGAAGAGGATGGGTGCCGCTTCAGGAGGGAAATAGAGCCCTTCGCTCGAAGCAGGGGAAACCTCGCGTTTTTTCCAGAGAGGAGAGGCGGCGATTTTCTCGCTCAAAGAGGGCAGGGCCTCGTTTACAAAGAAGGGGTAAAGAAAAAGTGAGGCGTGTCCTTGCAACGCCGGTGGGGTTTCCATCTTTTGCTATCCTGTCATTTGGCTGAGAGAGGAGGGGCTGACTTCCGCGTCTGCTTCATGCCTAGCTTCGGAAAATCAAGGGATCAGGGAGCCGGAGACGCGGAAATGAGCAACGAATAACTTCTTGTTCTCTATCTCCGTTTCTCCGGTTCATCCTCGTTCCGCCGGTTCCTTCACTTCTCGGGCAAACGTCTCCATATTCTCGATCATCGCGTCGACATCGGCCTGGAACGAGCGTGGCATGAACAGCATGCTGACGCCGGCGGCCTCGTATTTTTTGACATTCTCGACTGTCAGCGGAACTTTGTGGTTGACGTTGATGGAGATGGGAAAATCGGCGAAGTTCTTGCCGGCCTTGGCACACAGATCGCGCAAGATCGCGGCCTTCTCGGCCACTTCTTCCGGCGTCTCCCACACCGCATGCCAGCCGGTGCCCAGTGCGACTGCCCGTTTCAGCGCCGGCATGGAGTTGCCGCCGAACCAAATGGGCGGATGGGGTTTCTGCCTGGGCTTGGGCGCGAACTTGATGCCTGAGAAGTCGAAGAATTTGCCGTGAAACTCCGGGTCGTCCTGTGTCCAGCAGGCTTTCATCGCCAGGAGCGCTTCGCGTGTTTGTGCCGCGCGGTCGCGCAGGTTCTGCCGCAATACGCGAAACTCCTCGTCCAGCCAGCCCACACCGACACCGAAAATGAAGCGACCACCGGAGAGCACATCGAGTGAGGAGACGATCTTGGCGGTGACAATCGGGTCGCGATAGGGCACGATGATGACGCTGGTGCCCAGCTTGACCGTCTTGGTGACCGCCGCGGCATAGCTTAACACGGTGAACGGTTCGAGCAGCGGATTAGTGGGATCGAGGGGTAGCTTGCCATCAGGAGAATAAGGGTAGGGCGACCGGAGTTCGGTGGGAAAGATAATATGATCGCTCACCCACAACGAGTCGTAGCCTAACTCCTCGGCCCGGCGGGCCACCCGGGCGATCTTCTCGCCCTCGATCATCTTGCCAGCAGCAACCAGATGAACACCAAAGCGCATCGCGCTTCCTCCTTTGCGGCGAAAAAATGCAGACAGGGGAGTTGTAGCGCGATGTCGGTGGGGGTGCAACGCTAGCGAAGTAGGGGCGCCCGGCCGGTCGCCCCTACACGTTGGGCCGCCTGAACGGCAACCAGCGCGGAACCGCAGTCCGATAGGCGCGGTAATCCTCGCCGAAGCGCTTCTCTAGACCCGGTTCTTCAATGTAAGTGAGGTAGAGATTGACGAGCACGGTGAGCAGCAGAGCGTACACGCCCAGGCTCGGCGAGTGCAGCCACAGCGCCTCGGCAAAAGCCACGGAAAGCAGCCCGAGCGCCATGGGATGCTGAATGTGGGCGTAGGGGCCGGCCACGACCAGCCGTTTGGTTGGATCGAGTGGCAAGGGCGTACCATCCCCGCGCAGAACCAGGTAATACGCGCCGGAGAAGAGCAGGAGGGCTCCAGCGAGAAACAAGAACGCTCCCCCATAAGTGAGGAGGGTGCCCAGGTACTCGCCCATGACCGCATCGAGCCGCAGCGCCTGCCAAGGCAAATAACCTAACAGCACACCAAGGACAAAGACGGCGTAGATGAGAGTGCGGAGACCGGGAGACATATAGCGCGTCGCTCTTCCGAAGAGCCGCCCGGCGATTTATCACCGGGCGGTTTTGCTACGTCCTCACTCCCCGCGAAACACCGGCTTGCGTTTCTCCAGCATAGCCTTCACCCCTTCCTGAGCGTCGGCGCTTTTGCGGGCGCGGTTTACCATCTCGGCGAGATCTTGATAGTTGATCGTCT
>JBGPOI010000541.1:0-3685 GCA_041487975.1 Binatia bacterium
GCTGTAACATGTCGAGCACCTGCTCCACCACCGCCGAAAACTTCATGACGAACCCTCGACAAAAAAGGGCAGCCACTCAGGGCTGCCCCTACTTTTTCCTTCTGACATTGGTACTGACTTTTAGAGTCAGTACAGGCGTGCGCACAGCGCACGCTACACCGATTGTATACCGATGTCATCTGGTCTGATTTAGCCTTCCAGATTCAGCGGAGGAAAGTCCGCTAAGGTACGCCCGTCCTGACGGCGTATTTCGGCGAGCCCATCCTCCCCCACATCACAGTAGAGTTCCAATCGATTGCCCGCTGGATCACAAAAATAGATGCTTTTGGTGATGCCGTGGTCAACCGCCCGGACAATCGGGACACCGTGACTCTTGAGGGTCCGGTAGCAATCCTTGAGCGCCGCAAAGTTCTCGACCTGCAGCGCGACATGGTGCAGGCCAACCTGGTCAGCCTTGGGCTCGTCCGCTTCTGGGGGCACCTCTAGCACCGCGAGGTCGTGGTGTTGCTCTCCCAAGGAGAAGAACACCCCCCGAGGCTGCTTGAGGCGCATGACAACTTCAAAGCCGAGCACCTCGGTATAGAACTTCTCGATCTGTCCAAGGTCGCGTGCTTTTAAGACCACGTGGCCGACTTTTTTAGGGTGAATCATAAAAGTTCCCTCCTTTTGCGTTTCTTAAGCTAATCCACCAATCACTTGCTTGTCAAGAAAAAAGCGGCCCACGCTTCCAGTTGAAAACTGGTCCTATAAATCATCACACTCTTCAATGGCACGCGTCTTCGTGGGCAGCAAGCATCCTCTTCCATCACTTGTCAGTACGTAAATCATTCTTTATATTTACGCATATTATAAGGAGGACTTCGATGGCGCGCGCCACACGTTCGGCCTTGGTGCAACGGAAGAATTTCTATTTACGGATAGACACCTTGAAAAGAGCGCAGAAGGCCTTGGGAGCCCGAACCGAGACCGAAGCAGTAGAGCGGGCGTTAGCATTGGTAGTGTTCCAGGAAGATGCCCTCAAGGCGTTTCGGGAGCTTTGTGAGAAGGGGGAGGTAGAGGATGTCTTTGGCCACTACCGCAAGCCGGGTTCCCAGTAAATCGATCTATGACACCAGCGTCTACATCAACGCCATCCGCAGTCGGGCATACTACGAACTCATTCTGCCGCACTTCGCTCGTTCGCTCCCCACGGCTTACTTCTGTGCCGTCGTCGCCCAAGAACTCAAGGCTGGCTGCCACACCTCCGCGGCGCGCGGACAGGTAGAGGCATTCTTGCTCCCGTTTCAGCGGACAGGACGCTTGGTGACCCCGACGTTTGCCGATTGGGAAGAGACGGGAGATCTGCTTGCACGCATTCTCAAAGAGCGGTCCGATTTGAAAGACAAGCTTCCTCATCTCATCAACGACACGCTGATTGCGTTGTGTGGTGTGCGGCTTGGAGCAGTAGTGTACACCGCCAACGAGGACGACTTTGCTCTCGTACAACGTTACAAGCGCTTTCGCTTTGCGGTCGTGTGATCGGAACATTCGCTTATGACGACAGTGTTTCCAACAGCGTCTTCGCCTCTTGCAGGTCCGCCGTATCAAACCCCTCGGTAAACCAGCCGTAGACATCCGCGAGCATCTGCCGGGCCTCTGCCTTTTTGCCTTGTTGTTGCCACAGGCGACTCAGGCTCATCACCGCTCGCAGTTCTAGCGACTTCGCTTGTTGCCGGTGGGCAACTTCAATGGCTTTCTGAAAACACTCCTCCGCCTCTTCTTCGACTTTGGACTTTGGACCTTGAACTTGGAACTGAAGCGTTAGCTCCCCTTTCAGCCGATACAGCTCCGCCTCGTACCAACACTCTCCAGTTTTATCTGCGGCAGCCAGCGCATCAGTCAGCAAGATCAGGCCCTCCTCTGATCGTCCCATTTTTCCGCATACTTCGGCTAGCAGGGCAAGAAAATGCGGCTGTCCTATCTCGACACCTGTGGCGCGCCGCGCTTCTATGCCTCGACGCATCTGCGCAATCCCTTCCTCGAGTTGTCCCTGCTCGGTTGATGCCCATCCCGCCACGATGCCTCCTGTCGCAATCCAGAATGGAAAGCCGAGATCGCTCGCGAGGGCAATAGCGGCCTCGGCATGTTCCCGGGCAAGATGCTCCTCTCGGCGGAAACAATGGAACTGACCAAGAGAACCTAAACAATACGCTAAGCTAAAGGGATGAGCCAATTCCCGTGCGAGGGTAAGCGCCTCGTAGCCTCTTCTTGAGGCCTGGTCCGGATATCCAAGGACCCACAGAGCGAGAGAGAGATAGCATAGACACCCGACATTAGGGTTCTCTCCCTGGAAACCTGGTAAGTTTGGTCCCGAAGAGAGTGATGGAGAGCAACTCCTTGCTCCAAGTGTGATCTCGCGAGTTCTAATTCCCCAAGCCAGAACACCACCGCCCCTGACAGGTAGTGAGCAATCAGGAAGCAGTTTGGATCTTGACTCATCTGGGCCAGATGGAGGCACTGATCTGTGAGCTCACGCGCGGTTAGAAATTCTCCGAGCAAAGCATAAAACTTCCCGAGTCCTCCTAACACCCAGAAGGACTCGGGAGACTCTTTCACCTGCAGACATAACTCTCGAGCCCGGGTATACGCCTGCTCGACATCGGGAGCACCATATCCTTTAGTCGCGGCTAGCGAGACCCCTAACGAGAGTTGCAGCTTTAGCTCTGTCTGTGCACGCTCTAATGTATTAGGAAGGGGGTCCAACACAGCCAGTCCCTTGGTAAGATATCCAATCGCTTCTGCATTCGCTGAGCGCTGTATTGCCCTCTCTCCAGCCTGTTGCCAATAGGGAATGGCTTGTACGATGAGACCTGCTTCGGTGTAGTGATGGGCCAGCAACTCAGGCTGGGTCTCTTTCGTTTCTGGAAAACGCTCTTCCGACACTTGAGCAATCTGCTGGTGATATTGCTGCCGTTTGCTCTTCAGTAACGATTGGTAAGCAGCATCCTGTACGAGCGCATGCTTGAAGATGTATCGCGCTTGCGGCGGCAAGCCGCGCTGATAGACAAATTCGGCTGCGACTAACTGGGACAACCCTTCCTGCAGCATCGCTTCATCCAGCGGCGAGACCGCCTGGAGTAGTTCATAGGAAAACTCTCTTCCTAAGGTGGCACCCAACTGGGCAATCTCTTTGGCTGTGTTCAGCCGGTCCAAACGGGCCATCAGGGCGTCGTGCAGCGTGGCGGGAATCCCCAGCGAAGAGAGGGGCGCACGGCTGTGCGCCCCGACTGACTCCACTACCATTTTGGTCAACTCTTCGACGAAGAGGGGCACTCCGTCGGTCTTAGCCACGATCTGCTGAATGACTTCGGTCGGTAAGGCTTTCCCGCCTGAGCCCCTCTCAATCATCTGCGCAACCTGGCCGCGTCCTAAGCGGCTGAGTGTGAGTTGGCTAAGGTGCGAGCGCGTCCCCCAGGGGGGCGTGAACTCTGGGCGAAACGTCAACAGCAGGTAGAGGCGCGCTGTCGGCGCCTGGTCAATCAGCAGGTTCAACAATTCTAGCGTGGAAGGATCGGCCCAGTGCACGTCTTCCCAGGGACAGTAGACCGGCTGCCGCTCAGCCTCTGCTAACAACCAGTTCACTAATGCTTCCTGCGTCTTCTGCTTCTGCCGCTGGGGACTGAGGTTCAACGCAGGATACCCGTCA
>JBGPOI010000542.1:0-3674 GCA_041487975.1 Binatia bacterium
GGAGGGATGATGGGCATGATGACCCTGGTCCGGGTGCTCGAACCCAAACTGTACGACAAGATTCGGTCGCTGCAAGCGCGGGCCACCACGGGAACGCCTATGCGCAGCACGCCAGCGTCTCATTCCCATCACGGCTAGCTCAGTATGCGCCAGATAACGGCATGCAGAGCGCGAAGCGGAGGTGTTTTGTGAAGCGTCCTCTGTTCCATTTTTCCTTCTTCGTTTGGCTCCTGGGCATCGGCATCCCCTCCGGGCTGCTCGGCGCAACATCGGTGACGGCAGTGGCTGAGAATAGTCCGGAACACCACACTCAGAGTGAGACGCCTGCTGCAGGTCATCAGCACAAGGAATCACCGGGGACTCAACCCGCCCTCGTCCATCACCGCCCCGATGAGCCCGCCGCTGCAGACGAGAAGAAGGGGGAGACCCCACCGGCCGAGCCTGCGCTCTCGCTTGAGCAACTCGAACAAATGGCTCTCGAAAGCAATCCGACCCTCGCCCAAGCGACGGCTCAGGTGCAAGCGGCAGCCGGGAGGACATTGCAGGCCGGGCTCTACCCCAATCCCAGCGTGGGCTATAGCGGAGCGGAAATTAGCGGCCCTGCTTCCGGCGGCGAACATGGCGGCTTCGTGCAGCAGACGATCGTCACTGGCGGGAAGCTGGGGCTGAGCCGCGCGGTCTTCCAGCAGGAACAAGCGCAAGCGGAAGAGCAGGCGCAGGCGCAGCGTTTGCGCGTGCTGAATACCGTCCGCCTGCTGTACTACCAGACCCTGGGAGCGCAACAACTCGTTTCCTGGCGCGAGCGATTGGCGATGCTTGCGCAAGAAGCAGTGGAGATCTCCCAGCAGCTTTTCAACGTCGGACAGGCGGATCAGCCCGACCTGCTCCAGGCCGAGGTCGAAGCCCAACGAGCGCAACTGGATTTGGGGGCGGCACAGCATGACCTGGAGCGCTCATGGCGTCAGCTCGCGGCCGTGGTGGGCAATCCCGACCTGCAGCAACAGGCGCTCGCTGGCAAGCTGGACGAGGCGCTGCCAGAGCTGGACTGGGACAAGTCTCTGGCTACCCTCCTTGAAGAAAGTCCCGAACGCAAAGTCGCACAGGTGGGCGTGCAACGCGCCGAGGCGGCGCTCAAGCGCGCCCAGGTCGAGTGGATTCCCGATGTCACCCTGCGGGGTGGCATCCACTATAACTTCGAGCGGTTCGCTCCAGGAAATGCCGTCATCGGGCCGGAGGGGTTTGCCGAGATCCGCATCCCACTGCCGGTCTTTGACCGCAACCAGGGTAATGTCGCCGCGGCCCAAGCTGACCTGGAACGGGCGCGGCACGAAGTGCAGCGGGTGGCACTCAGCTTGCGCCAGCGCCTCTCCGCGACGTTTGCTGAGTACCTCACGGCCCGTCGGACGGTCGAGACCTACAGCACACGCATTCTGCCCACCACCCGCCAGGCGTATGAGCTGTATCTGCAACGCTACCAGCAAATGGCTGCGGCCTACCCGCAGGTGCTCATCGCGCAGCGGACGCTCTTTCAGGCACAGGTGGCCTATGCGGCTGCCCTCACGAACCTCTGGCGCACCGTAGTCGAGATACGCGGCCTGCTCTTGGTGGACGGACTCGCGGCACCAGCGGCGCAGGGCGAGACGACGGGCACACCCGGGGGCGGGGTCACTGCGGCAGAGATGGCGAGCCTCCGGCGTGCCGGAAGGCAAGGTGACGAGTGAGGACTGTTCGTCCGACACGAGGTGATGTATTCACAGATTGTGCTATATTCTTTCCGGTTTGCCGGTTTTGGGGAAAGGTGCTTGTGGTGGCGTTGGTCATAGCGATGAGTGCGGGGCGCGCCCTTTCCGCGTCTCCTGTAGAAGGACTGACGCAGCAAACCCTCGCCACTGGTTTGACCGTCGTCCTTGTGGAAGACCACTGGCACCCCATCGCGGCACTCGAGGTCTGTTACCGGATCGGCTCCCGTTCCGATCCCTACGGTAAACAAGGGCTAGCGCACCTCCTAGAACACCTGACGTTTCCGTCTCCAGCCTTTCGTCATGAGGGAGACACCAAGCCGACCGCTCTGCTGGGACGCGCAGGAGCGACCACCAACCACGACACGACGTGTTACAGTCAGAGGCTCTTGAGCGCTGAGATCGAGAGGGCTTTAGCTGTCGAGGCGGAGCGAATGGCGACGCTGCGAGTGGGACCAGAGGATCTTGAACGAGAGAAAGTGATTGTCATCAAGGAGCGCCGCCAACTTGTGGAGGGAGACACCTGGCGCAATGTCCTTGAGGAGGTAGATAGCGCAGCCTTTCGCCTGCATCCGTACCGCTTTCCCACCTCGGGCTGGCCAGAGACCCTGGAACACATCACGCTTGCCGATGTGCAGCGCCACTTCGCGGCCTATTACTCTCCTGCAAATGCAGTGCTGGTGGCGGTGGGCGATTTTCACAGCCAGGAACTGCTGGCGTTCATTGAGGCCCACTTTGGTAAGATCCCGGCGCGGCCACTGTCTGCCCCCTCTGCTGTGGTGGAACCCGCCCAAGGCGGAGAGCGACGCATTCTTTTTGCACCACTAGCCGCTCCCCGGCTCGTCTCTGTTTATCACGTGCCCGCTTTCGGCAGTCAGGATCATGCCGCGCTCACAATACTTTCGGCCGTCCTTGCCGGTGGAGAAAATACGCGCCTGCCAGCGTTGCTGTACCCTCCTCATCTAGCTGAGGATGTGGGTATTGAGTACAGCCCGCTGAACCGGGACCCCGGTCTGTTCTACATCAAGGTTGCGTTAGGATCGCGGGTGGACTTCCGCCTGACCGGTGAGGCCATAGACGATGTGCTGTGGCATCTGCGAGAAGACGGCCTCCACTCCGGGGAACTGACGCAGGCCAAGAAACATCTGCTCCTCGACTTCTTTCTCGAGCAATCGTCTATTGGTGCCCGGGCCGGACGGCTGGCGCAGTACGGCGTCCTGTCTGCCCTCCCGCAAGCGCAGCGCTACACGGATGACATCCGAGCGGTGACCGAAGCAGACGTGCGGCGCGTCGTCAGCGCCTATTTTTCGCCGGAGAACCGCGTGGCGGGGATTACCGGAGTAGCTCATCAGGAAGGGGAGCGCCGGCACAAGGAGGGACATGCCCGATGAAGTGGAAACGGCTCATTCGTCTCGCTGCGGGACTTCTCCTTTTCCTCGTGCGGCCCTCTGCGGTATGGGCGTTCCACAACTGGCAGCGAGTGCAACTGCCAAACGGGCTCACCCTGCTCGTCGTGCAGAAGCCTGGCGTTCCGGTCGTTTCCTTGACGTTGCTGGTCAAACGGGGGGCGAGCAGCGATCCCCCAGAGAAACGCGGACTCGCTTCGCTGACAGCCTATCTGCTCACTGAAGGCACGCGCCAGCGCTCTGGGGATGAGATTGCCGAGCGTATTGCGGCCCTGGGAGGAGAGTTTGCTGAGGCGGTGAGCGTTGACTTCACGACCCTCGACTGGGCGGTTTTGAAAGAAGACCTTGCTCCAGCGTTAGAGGTGCTGGCTGACGTGGTCCAGCACCCCGTCTTTCTCCAAGAGGAGTTCGACCAGGCGCGCAACGCGCGGATCGCCGAGCGCAAAGCTGAAAAGGAGAACACGCCTGAGGCCTTGGTGTTGCGCCATTTTTTTGGTTCCGGTCCCTACGGGCTCCCGCTGTCTGGAGA
>JBGPOI010000543.1:0-3671 GCA_041487975.1 Binatia bacterium
AGGCCGACGAGCAGGAGCTTGAAGGGGTGCTCGATACCATGCAGCCTGGTTGGCGTGCAGCCGTTGTCGAGCGTCGCTTCTTGCCAAGCATGGTGGTTTCGCACATGCTGGTCACCGCTGCCGCAGGCGGGACCGCGGGCCGCCCAGGGCCGGTAGTTCCCGGCATTCGCAACTTGTACGTGGCGGGCGATTGGGTTGGGCCTGAAGGCATGTTAGCCGATGCCAGCCTGGCAAGCGCCAAGCGCGCGGCGGAACTTATTACGCGAAGCGAGAACGTTTCTGCTGCCGTTGCAGCGTAAACACCAGGTTCCCTCTCCCCTCGCGGGAGAGAGAGACGTGCCGCACTTAAAAACGGAGTGGCCGAGTGACGACCCTCTCATCTGCCGTCGCCGCAGACATTTTTGCAGAGCACAAAGCCTTCTTGTGGGGCTTGTGCTATCGCCTCACCGGCAGTGCGGCTGACGCCGACGACCTGGTACAGGAAACGTTCGTACGCGCGCTGGAGCGCCCGCCCGCGCGAATCGACGAACCGTGGCGGCCGTGGTTGGTGCGAGTGGCGATAAACCTGGGACGCGACCTTCTTCGTCGGCGCAAGCGACGCGCCTATGTAGGACCGTGGCTTCCCTCGCCAATCGAGACAGGAGACGAGGCGTCACCACCATCATACGAGCCGGTAGTCGATGGACACCCCAGCACCGAGGGACGTTATGACCTACTGGAGAGTGTCTCATTCGCTTTCCTCCTCGCCCTGGAAGCCCTGAGCCCCCAGCAACGCGCCGTGCTGCTGCTCAGAGATGTCTTCGACTATTCGATTCACGAGACTGCGGCGGCGCTGGGCATCTCCGAGGCAAATGTCAAAGTCTCGCATCACCGCGCGCGCCGGGCGATGCGCGATTACGACCGCGCCTGCTGTGTGCCCACCCGCACGCTACAGGAACGGACACGTCAGGCGCTTGAGCGGTTCCTGACCTGCCTGATTAATCAGGATGTCGCGGCGATCGAAGCGTTGTTGACCGCCGACGTCCACGCCGTTAGCGATGGTGGCGGCGAGTTCCTTGCCGCGCTCCGCCCAGTGGTGGGTCGTGACAAGGTTGTCCGCTTTTACACCAAGACCAACGAACGTCGAGGTCCAAGCGTGCGCCTCAATATACGCATGATGAACGGCCTGCCAGCGCTCGTGATCGAGTTCACCGACAACGCTCCCCGCGAAGCCTCTCGCATGGTCATGCGCTGTGACCTCGACCCTGACGGCCGGATCAAGGTGTTGCATTCCATCCTGGCTTCGCGCAAACTGACGGCCGTGGGCTTTGCGTCAAGAGTGCCTGGATAACCCTGCTATGGTCTCAGGTGACCCAGCACTGCCCAGCTTTGTCCTTGACCTCAATGCGGTCTGGGAGACGAGTTTCTCAGGACCAGCCAACTTTCTCTCGCCTCCGCACCTTACCTCCCCCTGGATCAGATATTTTTCGTCTTGACAGGGCTTGTTTAACCGCAGTATAGGACCCACATCGGACCGGACCGAAGCGAAAAGGAGGGACACCCATGCTTCGCGTATGGATGGCCGGTGTAATAGTCTTGCTGCTACTTCCCGCAGCAGCCTGCCAAAAGGGTCCACAAGAAACCCAGCCGGCGGCGCAGAAGGAGGGCACGCCGGCGGCTTCGGCGACAGAAAAACTGGAGACCGCGCAGGAACGGACAGCGTCGGCAGCCCCGGCAAAATCGCCAGAGAGCATAGAGGCAGCGCGCCGGCAGCTAGAGCAGCAGGGTGGCGAGTATACTGAGGCAGCGTTCATCGAGAGCGTCAAGCATGGCAACGCTCAGATAGTGACGCAGTTCTTAGCCGCCGGCATGAACCCGAATCAGAAAGATCCATATGGCTCAACCGCTTTGATGTTGGCGGCGGAGAAAGGCCTCACTCCCATCGTCATTGCCTTGCTGGACGGGGGCGCGGATAAGGAAGTGAAGGACACCGCCGGCAATACCGCCTTGGCGTGGGCAGCGGGCGAGGGACACGCCGAGACCGTCAAGGCCTTACTAGATCGCGGCGCGAATGTGCATGCGGCAAACACCAGCGGCAAAACTGCCCTGATGGCGGCGGTGCAGTATCAACACAACGACGTCGTGGAGATACTCAAGCAGGCCGGTGCCCAAGATACTCGCCGCTAGCCAGCAGTGCCGTTTTAGCGCAGAGGCACGAGCAGCGTTAACAGCAGTCAGTGAGTGAGTGCGCCCGGGTTCTTGAGGTCGATCACCTCACCGCGATCAAGGGCGTTGAACTCGTCGTCGCTCAGCACAGACCACGACACAAGCACGTAGCAGGGACGATCCTGCGGAACATCGACGGCCTTCAGCAGAAACCCGGCATCTCCTCCCGGCTCTTTGTCGTGGTCTTCCCACTCAGCGATCTTTCTGAACTTCATAAGCTTTCGTTAACGGGCCTCGGGGGTCTGGTACCTCGCCGTACGCACTTCTCGCCTCCTCACCTCTTAAGGAGAAGGAAACAGCATAGCCGCCATACGGCCGGGACATTACACTGCTCGCTTCCCGCGCTCCCCGGTGCGGATTCGCACCACCTCTTCCACCGGCTCCACAAAAATTTTGCCGTCGCCAATCCTGCCTGTGCAGGCGGCAGCCTGGAGCATCCCAACAATTTCCTCGACCTGCTCGTCTGGGACAAGTACTTCCAACTTTACCTTGGGCAGTAAATCTACCATGTAATCGGGACCGCGGTAGAGTTCGCAGTGGCCTTTCTGCCGGCCACTGCCTCGTACATGTGCGAGCGTCATTCCTGTCACGCCAATGCGGACGAGCGCTTCTACCACGGTATCCAGTGTTGCCTGTTTGATAGTGGCTGCAATTTTTTTCATACGTGCGTCTCTTCAGTGTCGGGGGCTATCCATGCTCACGAATGGGACCCATCCCCACTCTGCCCCCCTCTGAGCCATCCCAGTACGACCTTCATGTCCAAAGGCTTTCTCAGCACCGCGCTCGCGCCTTGCTGCACGAGGATCGCCTCATCGACGAGGGCGGCCGTGTGGGGTTGATGCCACGCATACGCGCCGTCTTTAGTTCAAGACAAACCTTCTTCGGCCAAACAGCACCTGTACTACACGGCTGATCGCCAATAGGCAGCCCAAGTCTGTGGGTCGCAGCAGTGAGGTGGACCGAGCAGACAGGTCTATCCGGTAACCAGGAATCACGAAGACTGACGTGGGCTTCTTAGCCAGCACCTCACGCACGAGCCCCATCCCTGTCTTTTCCAGGACGCTAGAACTGATCACCACCAGGTCAGGCGTGAGGGCGTTGAGCAAGCGCAATGTCTCACACTGGTCAGCCGCAGTGCCGACGATGGCATAGCCAAGATTCTGCAGGGTCAGCCCTACAGCGGTCCGGACAAGCGGATCATCTTCGACAAGCAACACACGACTTTTTTTCATCGCTGCACAATCCGGAATTGGGTTTTGGGTGCTGACGCCACCGGTGCGGATACAGTCCCTTGTGATGCCTGCCAACGCAAGAGTTGGGTGCGCACGGCCTCGGCGTTGAGACCAAGAAGCGTGCACACGTTGACAAACGAAAACACGTACTCGGTGTCCGCCGAGGTGATCCACGCCTCAACCTCCTCAAAGCGTTGTCGCTCGCCAGGCTTCCGCGCATGCACGAACAGATGA
>JBGPOI010000544.1:0-3660 GCA_041487975.1 Binatia bacterium
CAGCGTGCCCGTTTGCCTGCACAGGCGCGGCTGGAGCCGCCGCTTCGGCGCCTTCCACGTGAAAGCGTGAGGGAAACTCGCTGCCAAAGGTCGTTTCGGGATGAAGTTGCTGGGCCCGAGCAATCAGGACCGCTTCACTCTCGACAATGTCGGGGTTGGGAATACAGCAGTCTACCGGACACACCGCCGCGCACGCCTCGTGGTCGTAGAAACCCACGCACTCAGTGCATTTTTCCGGCACGATGTAGAAAATCTCGTCAGCGATCGGCGGGTGTTTTGCTCCGTTCAGGTCCCATTCCACGCCGCCCTGGTAGATGGCAGTGTTAGGGCACTCAGGCTCGCAAGCCCCACAGTTGATACACTCGCCGGTGATCATCGTGGCCATGCTGAACTGTTCTCCTTAAGGTGGATGCGGAAACCGTCGATATGTGTAATATGTCACTGCTTCATCTATCGTGTTTGTCCCGGACGGTCAACGAGAGGGGAGAGTAGTCTTTCCCTTGATAGCTATGGACCCGAAAAGGCACAAAGATTTTCACACTCTCTCAGGAGAGAAAGGAGGACGTATGGTACGTGTGACCATGAGCGTGGCGGCGGCTGCGCTGGTATATACTTTGTTAGGAGGAACGACAGTCTGGGGGCAACCGCCGGCAGGGACAGCGGCTCCTGCTGGAATGGCGGCTCCCGCGGCAGCAGGGACCAAGGTTAACATTAACACCGCTGATGAAGCGACTTTGCAATCGCTAAAGGGGATCGGAGAGAAAAAAGCCAAAGCTATTATCGACTATCGCCAGAAAAACGGACCGTTCAAAACGGTCGATGACCTCGGAAAGGTGAAAGGGATTGGAGCCAAACGGCTAGGCAAGCTGAAGGAGCAGATCACCGTCAAATAGCACGCGGAAATGAAGAGGAAACGGAGGGGAGGCCGGCATGACCTCCCCTTTTTCGTTTAGGGTCTTCCCTTCCGGCCCACAAGCACAGGCTGGGGTTTCTCGTCTTGGACGACCTTGGTTACCGCTGGACGAGCGGGAATATCGCGGACGACCTCCTGCACCTTGCATTGAATGCGCTCAAGCGTCCGGGCAAAAGGGATACACTCTAGCACGATACGACAAGTCCGTTCGTGTTGGGTCTGTGTGAAGTGCAGCCCAAAGGCGATCCCCGACTCGCGCAAGAACGGGCCCATCTCTTTCAGGATTTCTCGCATGCGGAATTCGGGCAGACATGTGCAGTCGGTGAGAAAGTGTGTGTGGATCCAAAGTTCTTCACGACCGAGGATCTTCATGCCGTTTGCCTGAAGCGAGAGAGATGGGGGCGATTCAGGAATTGCCTCCCTGTGCAGCCGCAGCTTTCTTGTCACACTCGGCGCGGCAATTTTTCGAGTAGTCGTCAGCCTTGGTGTTGCACTCGGTCAGGCGGTCGAATGCCTGCTTGGCAGTCAACTCGTCGCTACACTCCTTGAACATTTTCTCCGAAGTGTTCTTGCATTCATTGCGACAAGCAGTCAACGGATCAGGTGGGGGCGGTTTCGGCGGTTCTTTTTTCTCCTTACACGCAGCCACGAACAAAAAACTTGCCGTCAGCACCACTCCTGCAGCCACCTTCCAGTTTCTCATTATGTCCCTCCCTCGTTATGTGCTGTCCCTGCCTGGTAGAGGCATGGGGCGCGAAGTCACCTTACTTTTCGCGTGCTCTCATAGCATTGTCAACCACGAACGGAAAGGAGGGCAGCGTGTGTGGATCTCGTCTGGGAGGACGGTGAGACGACAAGATGCTATGATCCACGATTGTGGAAACGGGCTCTTTCGTAGGACAGACCACTGACTTTGCGTTCGAAGCCAAACTCGTGACCCTGCCACCCAGTCCAGGGGTCTACCTTTTTAAAAGCACGGACGGCGAGGTCATCTACGTAGGCAAGGCCAAAAGCTTGCGTGCGCGCGTGCGTCAGTACGTGCGTGGCGGCGACGGTCGGGCGCAGATCCCTTTCCTCCTGGCACAGCTTGCCGACGTCGAGATCTTGGTGACTAACAGTGAAAAAGAAGCGCTGCTCCTCGAAGACACGCTAATCAAACAATACCGGCCGCGCTACAACATCCGCCTCAAAGACGACAAGTCGTACTGGCATGTGAAGGTCACCACGCAAGACCCTTGGCCACGCCTGTTTCTGACTCGTCAGATTGTCAAGGACGGCAGCAAGTACCTCGGCCCCTTTCACTCCAGCACCGCCGTGCAGGAGACGCTGGAGATCATCCGCAAGATTTTTCCTTTACGCACTTGCTCTGACACGGTTTTTCGCAACCGTACCCGACCCTGCCTCGAATACCAGATCAAGCGCTGCCTGGGGCCGTGTGCGCTCCCGGTCAGTGCGGAAGAGTACCAAGGCCAACTCAAGGGCGCCCTCTTGCTCCTTGAGGGTAAAAATACCGAACTGGTGGACCAACTCACTGTCCGTATGCAGGAGGCCGCCGAAGCCTTGCGTTTCGAGGAAGCAGCACGGTTGCGTGACCAGGTCCGCGCGATCACCCAAACTGGAGAAAAACAGCGGGTGGCGCTACCGCTGGGCAATGACCAAGACATCTTTGGCCTCTACCGCGAGGGCGGGTTCGTTGAGGTGCAAGTGTTGTTCATCCGCGCCGGGAAACTGGTCGGGAATCAGGAGTACAGCTTTGATGACAATGAGTTCCCTGACGAAGAGGTGCTGGGCGAACTCCTGACGCAATTTTACCAAGGCGATCGCTTTGTCCCTGATGAAGTGATCCTGCCGGTCGTTCTAGAGGACGCTGCCGTGCGAGAAGAGCTACTAGCGGAGCGTAAAGGGAAAAAGGTTCTCCTGCTCTGCCCGCAACGCGGCGATAAAGTGCGGCTGGTGGAGATGGCGCGGGAGAACGCCCACCAGAGTTTTCGCGAAAAGCGGCGCGGCGCTGAGCAGCAGGAGAAGACCCTCGAGAGCCTGCGGCGGGCTCTGCACTTACACAACGCTCCCAAGCGCATCGAGTGCTTCGACATTTCCAACATCCAGGGCAACCTCGCAGTCGGTTCGATGGTGGTGTTCGACGAGGCCGAGCCGGACAAAAATCGTTACCGTCGTTTCCGTATCAAAACTGTAGAAGGGGCCGATGACTTCGCTATGATGTACGAAGTGCTCACCCGTCGCTACCGTCGCGCCCTTGAAGAGCACGACTTGCCCGATCTCTTAATGGTGGATGGCGGCAAGGGGCACCTCGGCGTCGCCGTCGAGGTGCTCAGGGAACTGGGCATCAGCGAAGTCGATGTGATCGGTCTGGCCAAGATGCGCACCGAGCGGGACCCATTCAGCGAAGAAGTCTCGCATTCCGCCGAACGGGTGTTTCTCCCCGGCCGCAAAAACCCTGTCGTGCTCAAGCCTAACTCCACAGCCCTCTTTCTGCTCCAGCAAGTGCGTGATGAAGCCCATCGTTTCGCCATCACCTATCATCGCCTGCTGCGCGCCAAGGAGCGGCTCGGTTCGCCTCTGGACGCCGTCCCGGGCATTGGTCCAGCCCGGCGCAAGACGCTCTTGCGCCACTTCGGCAGTCTCAAGCGCGTGTACGCCGCCACAGTGGAAGAGCTAACTCGGGTGCCGGGTGTAACATCGGCGATGGCGGAAGCGATTCAAAAGCAGTTAAGAGTGGAGAGCGAAGA
>JBGPOI010000545.1:0-3658 GCA_041487975.1 Binatia bacterium
CAACCGTATCCCCTTGAGAGGCGCACCCGGGGAGGGCCGAGCATTCCACCACGTAGCCGCCGTCTTCAAGATCCGGCTGCAATCCCACCGTATAATCCTTGCCACTCACCGTGACCTTGTAGGTCCGCCCAGAGCCCAAGGCCGCCACCTTCCCCCGGACCTCTTCGACAATCTCGTCCAGCGCCAAGCTGAAAACAAACTGCCCGCCGCGGAGGGTATCAACCATCACCTGTGGATCTTTAGTCAGCACGAAAATGCTTTCTCCATCAGTCAGAAGCCGAAGCTGGGCTAGAGGTTTCTCAACCTCAGGAGCATGTTTCTTGAGGTAGATGAGGCATGTGCGGATCTTTTGTAGACTAATGCCCCTCTCACGCAATATCCTGGCGACTCGCAGTTGCACGAGGTCCACGAAGGCGTATAGACGGGCCGAACCTATTCCTTTGGCTTCCTGCAGGGAAGGTTTGATGAGGTGGGTACGGTCCCAATAATCGAGCTGCCGATAACT
This sequence comes from Binatia bacterium, assembly GCA_041487975.1. Lineage (GTDB taxonomy): Bacteria > Desulfobacterota > Binatia > Bin18 > Bin18 > JACQEL01. The sequence continues at coordinate 506 of JBGPOI010000545.1, forward strand.
CAAGCCGGCAATTCGACAGGCAGTCTTGGTATTCACTCCGTCCATATCAATTACCTCGTAATTATACTTACAAGAACGTTATTACTACGAGAGAGGGAGCTTTGGCAAGACGTGGGGAATGGAAAACATGAGGAGCACAGAAACGGGGGAGAGAAAACCTCTCCCCCGTCAGGCATCACAACTTGTACGGTTGCGGATAGGTTGCGGATTGGTGCGTGCAGGACAACGCATTGACCCACAGAGCCCTATAAGTTATTGAGTTTCCTCATGTCTGAACGACTAAAGCTTTTGACGAGTGAAAAAAGCACTAGGGAAGCTTAGGAGGTGCTCAGTGCCGACTCGCATCCTCTTCATTGGTTTCGACGCATTGGATAAAGATCTCCTCTTACAATGGGCAGGAAGTGGGATTCTGCCAACCTTCCGCTCGCTGCTACATGAGGCAACCCACGGACTCATCGCGAATCCCGCAGGTCTCTACGGCGGCACCCTCTGGCCCTCATTCATCACTGGGGTGTCACCAGCACGCCATCGGCGCTTCTTTCAACGACAGGCCCCGCGGGGCGAGTATGCCGAGGTTGATTTCCGGCCGTCGGACATGCAGGGGCAGCCGTTCTGGAAGACTCTGAGCAGCGCGGGACGCAAGGTGGCGATCCTCGACGTGCCACTTTCACCTCTTACCCCCCATCTCAACGGTATTCAGCTAGTCGACTGGAGCACGCACGACCCGGATGTCGAGCCTGCGGCTTCTTATCCTTCAACCCTGGCCAACGAACTGGTGGCACAGTTCGGTAGGCAACTATCCGATCGCTGTGAGGAGGTCGAACCAACATCAGCCGGGTACAAGGCGTTCGTGCACGCCCTGAAGGAACGGACCAAGCAAAAGCTCGCTATCTCCCTTCACTGTCTGCGGCAGGACAACTGGGATCTCCTGGCCACGGTCTTCGGTGAGGCTCACTGTGTCGGTCATCAGTGCTGGCATCTGCACGATCCCTTGTATCCGCGGCACGACCCGCTCCTCGCGGCGGAGGTCGGCGACCCAATGCAGGAGATCTATCAAGTGCTAGATAGCGCGCTCGCCCAGCTTCTAGAAGCAGCCGGCGCGGAGACAAAGGTCATCGTCCTCGTCAGTCATGGGATGGGTCCCTTGTATGGCGAGTCCGTGCTGCTTGACGAGATACTGCGGCGACTCGAAAACCAACGAAGTTTGTCGCCGGGCTTTTTGTTTCGCCACCTCAAGCGATATTGGTACACGCTTCCTCCCTCTCTACGCGAATCTCCGTTCCTCCGGACAGCCAAAGCGAAGCTTCTGCCCTCGCTCCATCAGTCAATGCTGATCCCAGAACGGAAGACGCGGCGCTTCTTCGCTATCACGTATAACCCCGATGCTGGAGCGGTTCGCATCAACGTCGTCGGGCGGGAATCCCACGGGCTTGTGCATCCGGGCAAGGAATATCGGGAGGTGTGCGAGCGTCTGCGAAACGACCTGTTAGCACTAGTCAATGCCGAGACCGGTACGCCTGTCGTCGATGAAGTCTTTTTGACGCATGACCTCTTTACGGGACCTTATCTGGATGAATTACCAGACCTCCTCGTCGAATGGAGCCGCACAGAACCCCTCAAGGCGATACAGTCGCCGCGGATCGGCACCCTGAAAATGCCGAAGTTGAAGGGACGAACTGGCGATCACTGGAATGAGGGGATATTCTTCGTCCGAGGGGTGGGACTACGGGCCACGCGTGTCGAACGCTCGGTTTCGATCATGGATTTTGCCCCGACAATCGGGATGCTGTTGGGGGTTCCTCTCGAGGGACTCGACGGACAGCCAATTCCGGAGGTGACCGGTTCCTGAGTTGTGACGGTGGTCTTTACCTGATCATAGCTCATGCCCGAGCCGCTTCAAGGATTGCGTGATACACCTCGCGATACTTACTGGACACGCGCTCAGGGGCATGCTCTCGAGTGCGGGACAGAGCGTTTTGCCCTAGCTGCCCGCTCAGGGTACGGTCCTGCAGTACCCGATCGATGACGGTCCCCAGCGCCGTCGGATCGTCGGGATCGAACAGCAGCCCGGTGATCCCGTCTTCGATCTGTTCCGGAATCCCGCCGCGGCGCGACCCAATGACGGGAACTCCATGGGCGAAGGCCTCTAGGATGACCCGAGACAGCGGCTCCTGCCACAGCGATGGCACCACAAGGATATCAACTTGGGTGAAGAACTCGGCCGGGTCCACCCACCCGAGGAACCGTATTGCGTCCCGATTCTCAAGCTTGGCATGCCGCTGGCGTAACCACTGACAGTAACTATTGGTCCCCTCTCCAGCGACCAATAGCCCCCAACCTCCGTCCCTCCGGGTTCCAAACGCATCGAGGAGTAACTCAATTCCTTTCTCGGGTACGAGTCTGCCAAGGTATCCAAAGGTGAGCAATGACGCAGTTGAGCGGGCCCTGTGGGCGACCGAACCCGGAAGATAGGCATTGGGAATTACGGTACTGAAGCTCGCGTTGGCAAAGAATCCCAGCTCGTGATGGTGATCGAGCATGGAACGGCTAAGGCCGACGGCGGCAGCGACGCAAGCGGACGCTTGCCTCCGTACCAGCAAGAAGGGCAGACAGTCCCAACAGGTTCGTTCGCAGTTGCGCCTATTGCGATATCGTGAGCAACGAGCGCAGGTCAGATAGTAGTCGCGGAGCGTATGCAGAATCGGGACCCGCGCCGCGCTTGCGGCGTGCCAAGCAGCAATCGATAGGCCTTGTAGATTATTGGTATGGATGACGCTCGGTTGTTCTTGGTGAATCAGGCGCGTCACCTCGGCTTTCATAGCCGGATTGTAGGCGTCGATGAGGTGCCATAGCTTTCGCTGCAGCGGAGACCGATCGACTCGATCAAAAGGCCAGTAGAGGTTGGCGAGCGGCACATAGACGACCCTGACCCCGTTGACACTAGCGATTGCTAGCGATCCTGGACCGACCGTGCTGATGACGACAACCTCAGTATTCTGGGCAGCGAGCGCCTCCGCCAAGGCCTGGACGGATCGTTCCGCCCCTCCACGAACGTGGGGATGATAGAGAGTATTGAGGATCAGTACTTTCATGGCAGATTCACGGCCGCATTTCACGGTGGCAGTATGGCGGTCACGCGATCAAGGGCTGGGA
>JBGPOI010000546.1:0-3645 GCA_041487975.1 Binatia bacterium
GCCTCTTTGATCTCCTCCACCGTCACTTTCACACCAAGACCTTCCAGTTGGCGAATCAAGCGTTTGCGCTGCGTGTCCACGTTGCGCCGGTCGAAGTAGTCACCGCCGAGCTCTTGATATCTCGTCCGATTCTGCAAGACGTGGTAGACCATTACCAGAATGCTGTGGCCCACGGCTACCAGCGCCTTCTTCTTGCCCATCCGTTTCACGAAGCGTTTATACTGGGCGGCCAGATAGGTCCCTTTCTGGTGACTGGCCGCCCAGGCGGCCTGCACCAGCGCCGCGCGCAAGTAGCGACTGCCTTTGCTGGTCTTGCCGCTCTTGCGCTTGCCCGCACTCTCGTTGTTCCCAGGACACATCCCGGCCCAACTCGCCAAGTGGTTGGCCGTGGGAAAGCGGTTCATGTCTGCCCCGATCTCAGCAACGATGATTTGGGCCACGGTCTCCCCCACGCCCGGGATCGTGTCTAGCAGCTGCACCGCTTCAGGGACGAAAGGGTCTGGACTGCTCTCCACCTCCTGTGTGATCCGCGCTGCGACTCGCGTGAGGGCCGCGTCTATTTGATCATACTGGTCGAGCAACTGGCCCAGGACCCACCGTTGCGCTGGGGTTACACGCCCCTCCAGCGCCTGCTGTAACTGGGGTTGCTTGCGCCGGAGAGTCGTATGGGCTAAGTGACTCATCTTCTCCGCATCGGTCTCCCCCGCCGCTAAGGCTCGCAGCCTCCGCTTGCCGCTCACCCCCAGGGCGTCGCTGGCGACTTGCCCCAACTTGATATTGGCGCTCTCGATCAGCTTCTGAATTCGGTTGGCTAGCGCGGTTTGCTCCCGCACCAGACTTTCCCGGTAGCGCGTCAACTCGCGCAACTCCCGAATGGGCAACGGCGGGATGAAGCTCGGCTTGAGCAATCCGTGGCGCAACAGATCCGCCAGCCACTCGGCGTCGATAACATCGGTCTTGCGGGCTTTATACCCTTTGGCGTCCCGCGCGTTGGTCAGGATCACGTCGAGTGCCCCTTCCAGAATGTTGAACACGGGTCGCCAGTACACCCCCGTACTCTCGATGGCCACGTGGGTACATCCCGCCTGGGTGAGCCAATCGAGCAGGCGGAGAAGATCGCCGGTCATGGTCGAGAAGGTCCGCGTCTCCTTCTTCCCCGCCTGGCTCAAACAGGCCACCAGCATCTTGGCATGCACGTCAATCCCGCAGCAGCACGCAAATAGAACTTCCATCGTTCCCTCCTTCTGGTCACGGCGGGTGAGAGCCAGCTCGCAAAAGAGTCTGCTATGCGTGCTCAGAGCAACAGTCGAAGGTACCTGCATGGCTCTCGGGTCAAGCTAACGCACGGGCTGTCGGCACCAAGGCAGCACGACCTCCTTTCCGCCAGTGTCCGCTCTAAGCGTACTCCCGCTCAAGCTCATTTTCATCCGCGAGGGTGAAGCCCCACTTCATGAAGGCTAACGCAGGGATCAGCCGCCGGGGACCGCGTAGCGGGACCCGGTCAGGCTGCATGCTTCAGTTAGGCGAAAGACGCTGGGATTATATTTCTTCATAGAAACATCACTCTATCGGTCCCCAGAACTCTGGGAACAATCGCTCTTGCCAACCCGAAATCGAAGTTGACCCTCCCAAAGCCTCCTCAAGAAGAACTCTGAGCTGAGAGTCGTCCTGAACTGGTCTCGCGATCACGCTCCTCCTTGCAGACCTCGCGATGCGCTCATTCACAATCCGCAGCTGAAAATCGTCTAGCTGACGGTTTCTGGGAACGACGGTCATTGGACTGCCAGCTCTGTCTGGGCCTGCAACAAAACACCTAACGGGAGTCATTGGATAAATCAGTTGCCATGATCCGTGCTCAGCCGAGCCGCGAATGAGAACCGGATCATCACTCCGAATGAATTGACCGTTTGAAGGCACGCTCCAAAGTTCCCACTGGTAAGCTGTAATGAGCCGATAGAATTCGGTGAATGCGTCATTGTTTGTGAATAGTGTTTCGTAGGATTGTCGGAGGCTCGCTGTGTCGGTAGGGGATACGATCTGTCTACTTTCGATGAAACCTTTCAATCGAGGGAGAAGCTGGAGCACGAAGGACGGCGTACGAAGCATCTGTGCGATCAGAAAGGCTATCCAGCACCCGCGCTCCTTCTCGTTCAAGGGAATAGTATCAAGGAGCTTCGTATACGGCACTTTTGCATCGCCCTCGATCAGGTGAAGTATTCGTTCCAAGTGCTGAGAATAGAGGAAAGCCTCTCTGCCCCATTTCGTATACCCTTGATCGCGTGACCGGATGCGTTGATCGATGCCGCGAGAGTACACTCTGATGCGTTTTCCCGGCCCAATAGCCCAATACTCGTTACTAAAGGTTGGGCTGTAATGCTGATTCTTGACCCCTGACAATTCTCGTCGGGGAAGCGCAAGACCGCCTGTTTGTGGCCGGCGTCGTTCTTGAAGACTAAGAACGAGAGGGAAACGTCGATACCAATCATTGAGGAAGCGTTTCCATATCCTGTCCGCGCATATCTTCGCTGTGTTTTCGATTCGCTCCTGAATCATTGGAGTCTTCAGCGCCGAACGCTCTTGGTCCGGATCGATACGCTCGATAGAGGTGTTCTCCGTCTTTTTTTCGATGATCCGGTCTTCGAGCCACATGGCGAGCTTTGCGAGCTCGAAGATGGCTTCCGGTCTGGCATCGATTGGCATCACAGGCCCGATTTCATCTCGGCAGATGTCGAGCATCCGCTTGACAATCTGGTCACACTCAATCGACCAAACCTCAGCAAGCGCAGAAAGATGCGTCTCATCAACTAAGGGAAACTTCTTTGTTAACCGCTCGAAAATTCTAGCCTCCTCATTTGTCTGACGATGTTATCACCTAACGCCTGATAGACCGCCTAATGAAATCTCCAAACACTGCAACTTTCTGCAAGCTATCACTCTTCCCTGAACACGCGACGCGCTCCACAAATCGCCCGTACTGTAACCCCTTTACTCAAAAAACCTCAAGTCCTGTCCGAGTCATGATAGGCGGCAAAATTCCGCAGCCTATCATCCGAAGGAGGGCAAAAAGAGGGAGGGCAAAAAGGGGTCAGGTCTTGAATTGTAATTTTCCTCTCTAGTCTCCGCTGCTACAGTCGTGAGGCAAGAAGCGATAAGTCAAGACCTGACCCTCGCTTCCTCTTCCTCAGACTGAATGGGAAGATACGCCCATAGGTGAATGTCTTCTCCTTCAACCGGCTCACAAGGTACGAGACGGACCTGAGGGAACGCTTTTTGAATGGTTAGAATCAGTTCTGCGGCAGCGAGACCCACCGCTGTTGCGGCCGGAGGAGGTAATTGGCAGCGGGGCTTAGTCCTCATCGTCATCTGGCATACTCCACCGCAGGTGGAAGAGCGACCGTGAGTAAGAAGGCGACGCAGCCCTCGCTAACCAACCTGCTCTAGTCTCGATCTTCTCCTTTGTGAGGATGCCCTTTGCGATGAGGAGCGCCTCGAACGCAGCCAGCCAGCACTCGTAATAGCTCGGCCTCGATTCGGGTGAGAGCTCCGGTCGGTCCCCCGCGGCACTTACGGTAATCCACCACTCGCGGAACTCGCTCCACGGGTAGAGCCCGCGCTCGTACAGGGCGACCGCCATGGCAAACACAC
>JBGPOI010000547.1:0-3643 GCA_041487975.1 Binatia bacterium
CAAACGCCTGTCGCGCTTGCTGCATAACGTGCGCCTGGGCCCCCAGCATTTGGCCGCTTCCGTCCTGGCTCAGGCCCTGGGGCAACTGCCGCCCACGGGCAAAGTGCGGCTGGCCCTGGACTGGACGAGTGAAGGGGACCAACCTTTGCTGGTGGTCTCGCTGGTCACCGGAGGGCGAGCCGTGCCGATCTAGTGGCGCGCCGACAACGCCACGGTCTTGAAGGGGCGCAGGACACGCTCTGAGAAAGCCGTCATCCGCCGGGCGCTTACGCGGGTGCAGCGGGAGATTGGCCCGGGCCGCTTGATCGTTACCGCCGAGCGGGGCTTTGCCGAGGTCGCGCTGGTGGCGGTGCTGACCGAGGTGGGGGTGGAGTTCGTTATCCGGGTCAAGGGCACCACTAAAGTCTCCTGCCAGGGGCAGTGGTGCAACCTCAAGACCCGGCGTTTTGTGGGTAACGCCCGCCAGCGCACTCTGGGCCGCCTGGCCTATTGTGAGAGTGCCCCCCAGCGGTTGTGGGTGACGAGGAGTCGCGCGCGTGACCGCAAGGGGCAGGGGGAGACGTGGTACTTGATTGCTAATCGCTTCCGCCGGGCCCAAGCAACGGCCGCGGAGTAGGCCCGTCGCTTTGGCTGCGCGCAAGGGTTTCGTGACACCAAATGGGAGCTGGGCTTTGCCCAAGCGCGGATCAAAGACCTCCACGCCTGGTCGCGGCGGTTTGCCTTGTTTGCCCTGGCGTTGCTGGTGGTAGTGAGTTTGGCTGTCAGACTGCTGTTGCCCGGGGGGCCAGGCGCGGTGGCCCTGCTGCGGCGGGTCGCCTCGCGTCGGCGAGGGCGCTGGGACTTGAGCCGGGTCAGCGCCATAGTGCGCTTGCTCCACGAGGACAAAAGCTTGTTGGCCCATCTCTCGCCCTACATTCAATTCAACTTGGAGGCACGGCTAGTATATGTGTCCTGACTTCAGGTCAACTGGGCCAATTCTCCCCACGCAGCAAGAAATTCGTCGCGGAGAATGGTAATAGGAGCAGTGGCGAACGCTGGATCGTGAACCAACACGTTCTGCGCTTCAGCCTCTACCACGACGAGGGCATGGAGACACTCCGTTTGCCAATGGTGCAACGGGGCCGTGGAGACGAATACGATAGGGGGAATGCCTCCCTGTAGCCGTCGAATGAGGTCGTCAAACGACGCGCTCGTCACTTCGACGTGACACTTGGTGATACGCTGGGAGAGAAGGAGAACGTTTAAGACTGGTGTGCCTGCTTGCTGAGTTTCCAATAGGCTACAGAGTTCTTCCTCTTCCAGAACAACGCTCTGAAACGCTAGGACCATCCGCACCGCAGCGGGGACACAGGAGTTGCGACCCTGAGGGTTCGTCTGCGGCAGATGTGGAACCGGTAACACGATCAGGCAGAAGGAGTGGAAGAGGGGGATTGCAGAAGGGCATTGGCAAGCTGCTTGAGGACCCGGCACTGTTCGCCGGCTTCCAAGACCTCGCCGGTTTGAGCGTCAACGGTTAGCTCTCCGATTTTGGCCTGGCGTCCACCCTGGGCGGTGGAGAGCCACACTGGGACAAGCCAGCAGACACGCTCCCCGACCTGTAAGATGGGTTCGTCCAGCCAGAAACTCTGCCCGCAATGAAGAGCGAGACACACATTGGCCTTTTGTTTGGCAACATAAGCAGAAATGTTCAAGCGAGTGTGAATCTTGATTTCCACCTCCACATCCGTACCAGTCGGGACTCCTGCTCCGCTGAGATGAACTGCCATGATGTCCTTCTCCAACTCGCTCTTGTGCAGATCTTCTATATACGGCTTCTACCCTAGCTGGCGTAGGGAACAAGAGCAAGAAGTGAAAATCTAAATGCGGATAGAGGAAGTGGGGTCAAGTCTTGCTTTATCACATGCCCAAGCTTTGTCCTCTGTCCTATTGCTGCGTGGGATTCCAGGGGCCGACCCCGGCGAAACGGGTCGGGGCGATGCGCGTGATGCAGCCAGGATTGTTGCGATAGGGTTCAGGGGGAAACTCGACGTTGGGACCGAGATAGATATGTGCCAAGCGCTGGAGTAGAGCGGCCGCGCCTCCCTCGGTAATTCGGGCGCGGCCGTAGACTACCAAGTACTCCTGCAACCCCATGGGATTCTTTGCCACGGCCGAGGAGAGAGAGGGCCACGCGCGGGTCACGGCGCACATTCTTCACCTTTTGCCATACCCCCATGTGGCCGATCACAAACTCGTCATCTTCAATGCCGACCCAGACCACCGTAACTTGCGGGCTCCCATCCGGATTGAGGGTCGTCAAATGGGCAAGAGGTCCCGTCGCAATGAGTTCGCGAATGGGCTCTGCAATCATCATCGGTGGCTCCCTTTTCTGTGCGGACAGAAATTACTCTAGGGTCAGACCTGGCAAATGTACGTGGTTTGGCTCTCTTTCTGGTTAGACTGCCTTTCGTGATGCGAGACGCCAGGCTCACGCTGGCGCGAAGGGTGCCAGGGCCTCGACCTCCGCGAGCTCTGCGGCCGAAAGCTGCCAATGCGCCGCTGCGGCATTGGCACGCACCTGCTCGGGCGTCGTCGCACCGGCGATGACCGAGACGACACAGGGTTGTGCCGCCAGCCATGACACTGCTAGTTCGAGGATCGTACGGCCGCGTTTCTCGGCGAAGTTTTCCAGGGCCTCGACCTTCGCGAAGTTCTCCTCTGTGGCCAACCCCTGGGCAAACTTGAAAGTCGCCAGGCGCGTCCCGGCAGCGAACGCCTCACCCCGTCGGTACTTACCCGTCAACATCCCACTGGCCAGCGGGAAGTAGGGCAATTGCCCCAGACCGTGCTGCTCACAGGCAGGGATTACATCCCGTTCGGCCCCACGATTCAGCAAGTTCCACTCGTTTTGCGCCGTGACGAACTGGACCAAGCGGTGCTCTTGCGCTTGGGTCGTTGCCTCCGCGATCTGCGCGCCCGAGAAGTTCGAGCAACCCACGGCACGCACTTTGCCCTGGCGCACCAGGTCGTCCAAGGCCGCCAAGGTCTCCTCGATCGGCGTGGTCGGATCGGGGTAGTGCATCTGGTAGAGGTCGACCCATTCCGTGCGCAGCCGCCGCAGACTGGCCTCCAGACAGGCAACGATATACGCGCGCATTCCCCACCGCTCGCCACTCTTGCGCATCATGGCCACGCCGCCGAATTTCGTTGCCAGCACGATCTCCTTGCGCCGCGGGCCTAGCTCTTGACCAATAAACTCCTCGGACTGGCCATTGCCATACATGTCCGCAGTGTCGAAGAAGGTAATGCCCGCATCAAGGGCGGCGCTGACCACGGCGCGACTCGCTGCCAGATCAATCTTCATGCCGAAATTGTTACAGCCGAGGCCGACAAGGCTCGCCGCGAGTCCCGCGGTACCGAGCGGACGCTTCTCCATCATGGGTTCCCTCCTGCCAGCAGTGTTGTTTACAAACCGGCCAAGGCTACCACGTTCACTGTTTCAATTCGATGGGGAAGCACTTCTCCAGGAAATGTCCCTCTTCAGACAGTCCTTCCCGTATATTGCGCGTTCTACGTTTCACTCTGAACGTCTTCTGCTATGCTCTTCGGCGCGATGATTTCGTCCCTGTGTTCGCGCAAGAATTGCGCGACACCCGAACTCGCC
>JBGPOI010000548.1:0-3621 GCA_041487975.1 Binatia bacterium
ACCAGTCCGACTCTGCTCACTGCGCTGGGCGGGATGAAAAAGCTCAAGGAGATGGGCGAGACAATCGAGGACTTCAATGCCAGCCGGCGCGAGTTGCTGCAAAGCCGTTCCGGAGCACAGCGCGAGACCTTCGCGAGCCTGGGTTCAGACGGACAAGCGGAGACGTACCTGTCAGGATGTGCGTTCGGCGCGATGGACGTGAAAGAGCGGCTGGAACTGGTCGAACGCGAGGGAATGGCCAAGGTCGTGATCTATCCCACGCTCGGCCTCCTGTGGGAGGCGGAACTGTTCGATGCCGAATTGTCGAGCGCCTACTGCCGGGCCTATAATCGCTGGATCGCGGAGTTCTGTCGCGATTCCGCAGGTCGCATTGTTCCGATCGCCCATCTTTCGCTGGGCGACCCGGTGGAAGCGGCTCACGAACTTGAGCGCGCCGTCAAAGCAGGGTGTAAGGGTGCGTTCGTGTGTCCCTTCACGATAACGCGCAAGCCCCACGGCCATCCCGACCACGACGTGGTGTTCGCCACGGCACAGGACCTTGATGTCCCCCTGGCAATCCACCCGACGCTCGAGCCTCCGGCTTGGGGTGTCCACCAGCGCTTCGACAACATGGAGTGGGCGGACTGGTATCTCGACCTTTTCGCAGCGCAAGGCGTGCCGCAGGCCTTCGCGACACTTTTCCAGTACGGCGTGTTCGACCGTTTTCCACGCCTGCGCGTGGTCGTGCTCGAATCCGGCGCGGGATGGATCGGCTACTGGCTCAATCGTGCCGACGCCATCTACCGGCGGACCGCGCTCGGCGGCACCGTCCAACTCAAGGAGCGGCCTTCCTTCTACTTCAAGCGCCAATGCTACATTTCAGCCGATCCCGACGAGCGATCAATTACGGCGATGACCAGCTTGATCGGTGAGGACCGTTTCTTCTGGGCCTCTGACTATCCGCATCCCGACCATCCGGGCGACTACCTGGAAGAATTGCGGGGAATGGTCGCAGGCATGACCACCAACGCGCGGCGCGGAGTGCTAGGGGAAAACGTCGCCCGCGCTTACAAACTTATCGAAGTTTAGAAAAGGGGCAGGAATAACGGTGGGCAGCCCGCGGGGCTGCTCCACCAGTGAGTGAGATACTAGCGAAACGCCGGGATTACCTTGCTGGCAAAGAGTTCGAGGTGCGGCTGAATCCAGCTCGCCGGCAGCCCCGGTGGCAGCGTCCAGGAGTAGAAATGGGTGAGCGGCACCTCCGAAGCGCTGTCCCGAATCATCTGGATACAGGTGTCCGCATCCACCACATTCAAGATCCCCAGCTCACGCAGATGGGCTCTATCTCGGACGTGAGGGATCAACGGCGCCCCCGCTTTTGCTGACCACTCCGCATAGCCGTTCATTTGATAGATAACGTGGTCGGCCGCCTCATTCCAGGTTTTCTCCGGATCGGTTGAGGGAATCAGCCAGAATATGCCTCCGGCGAGCCTGAGATTTGCGGTCGGCTTGCCGACCTTCTGCAACTCTATCACATACTGTTCACACAGCGCTTTGGTGATTCGCGTGCCGATGTATCCGTCTCCATACTTGGCCGCGCGACGAATCGCCGGCGGGGTAAACCCACCTACCCACAGCGGCGGCCTAGGTCGCTGGATCGGTTCGGGCGTCAGTTTGGCGTTATTGACCTCGTAGTATCTGCCTTTGAAGGTCAGGGTCTCGCCTTCCCACAGCCGGCGAATGATCTCCAGGCCCTCGTTCGTGCGTCCGCCACGCTCTGTGCTGGAGAGGGCAAAACCGGTGAACTCTTCGACCTTGTAGCCCGTGCCCACGCCGAGTTCGAATCGTCCCCCGGAGATCACGTCCACGGTGGCACCATCCTCAGCCAGGCGTACGGGATGGTGAAACGGCAGCAGCATAACGCTGGTGCCGATGCGAATCTTTTTGGTGCGAGCAGCAATAGCTGCCGCGATGGGCAGCAATGACGGGGAATAGCCATCCTCGATGAAGTGGTGCTCTGAGAGCCACACGTCCTCAAACCCGTGCTGCTCGCCCCAGGCGATTTGCTCAAAGATTTCGCCGTAGAGTTGATCGTAAGGCCGTCTCCAGGCGGGTGGGTTCCGGAAGTCGTACCACAGACCAAAGCGGAGTTTAGCATTCGTGCTCATGTCTTCTGCTCCTTTCTGCTTGCCAGCTCAACCTGAAGAGAGGTGCCGTGCGGAGAACGATATACACCATGTAGACTCCGGTGACCAGCGACAGCAATGGCAAGTGAGCTGAAGGCTGATCGCTGACCGAGCACGTAAAACGTAAAGCGTAAAAGGACTCCTCCTTTTACGCAGCACTCAGCATTCACCTGGTGGCCTATTTACGTTGAACGCCTGGGAAGCTCAGCCATTCGGACAAGGACCAAATATGGTCTGATAAACCAGCAGCCATGGCGGGGGTGCGCTGCCGCCACTGTCCGTCAGCCTCTCTCACTCGGAGGGTGCGTACCGGCCAGCAGAAGTTGTAGCTGTACATGGTGAAGTAGGTCAGTGCCTCATGGACGTCCCAGTTCTTCGAGAAGCAGTAGCTCTTACGCACTTTGCGGGCGTTGCGGTTGCGGTCGGTGCCGTTTTGCCGTTCGATAAACGCGGTGAGGATAGCAGGTGGATAGGCCGGGTATTCGTCACTGGTGAGGAGATTCATGGGCCGGCCGCCAGTGCGTTCCTTAAAGTCTTGCACTAACTGCTTCACGTTATCCGCGGTCCGCTTGCCCGGCACCACGCTGACCACCAGGCGGTGCTCGGGATCCAAGGCCACGTGATCCCAATTGTCGCCCTGTTTGGCGTCGGCTGGGGCATCGGGAGCGCAGTGCTTTTCCTGCATGCCCACGAAGGCCCACTTCTCGTCGAACTGCACCTCGCGCGTCTGGGGGGAAACCACGCCCAAGTCGTCGTGCAAGGCTTGGGCATGGGTACCCGCTAAGACGGTGTAGCGCGCAACGGTCTCACGGTGGACCCCCACCAGCCGGCCGGTCTTGCACACCCCACACCCCTCCGCGATATGGGCCAGCACCGCCTCCACCATGGTCTCTGGCAGCCGGGCCTGAAAGAGCGGGGTCCCCTTACGCTCAGAAAAGCGGGCGTGGCACGTTCGGCAGTACCGCAGCCGCAGGCGCTTGTCCGTCCCGTAGCGCATACACACCGTCAGATTGCCTCCGCTCCGTTTGCCGTAGCAGCGCATGCCGCATTCTGACAGCAAAATCGGGAGAGATCGTCCATGACAGACCCTCTGCCTCCTTCACTTTCTTGGTGGGCACCTCTTTGCCCCTGGGTCCGGTATGGCAGATATCGCTTTCCTCTTAGTTTGGCTTCGACAGGGGGTGTCTCTTCGGGTTCAAATCAATCCCCTCCGCCGGCTCCTGCACAGGGGGAGCAGTGCGGTTGAGGTTCGATTTGGACAAGTTGAGGTTGGACGTCTTCGCCGGGGTAGATACTCCACCTGTTCCGCCGAGCCTCTCGGAGCTGTTGGATTTCGATGATTTGACCGTGGTCGCCTCCTGAGGTTGTTCTCCTCTGCCTTTTACGGTCCCACCCCGCATATCATCCGCCTGTACGACACCCGCAATACACATACCCGCAACGATCGTACCCAGAA
>JBGPOI010000549.1:0-3618 GCA_041487975.1 Binatia bacterium
GCGCCCGTCTCCCTCGCCATTCCCACGACCCTGCACGACTCCCTCATGGCTCGGCTCGATCGGCTGCCCACAGCTAAAGAGGTCGCCCAACTCGGAGCGACTTTAGGGCGAGAATTTTCCTACGAATTAATCCAAGCGGTCTCGCCGGTAGAGGAGAAGACTTTGCAATCGGCTTTGGCCAAGCTGGTAGAAGCCGAACTCCTGTACCAGCGGGGACTGGCACCGCAGGCGCGCTACGTCTTCAAGCATGCCCTGATTCAGGATGCGGCCTATCAGTCGCTGCTTAAGAGCACACGGCAGCAGTATCACCAACAGATTGCTCAAGTATTGGAGGAGCAGTTTCTAGAGATTAAAGAGACTCAGCCTGAACTGCTGGCCCACCACTACACGGAGGCGGGTCTCATTGCGCAGGCGATTCCCTTCTGGCAAAAGGCAGGGCAAGGGGCCGCTGAACGCTCGGCTCATGTGGAAGCAATCAGCCATCTCACTAAGGGGTTGGAGTTGCTTAGCACCTTCCCCGACACTCCTGAGCGTGTCCAACAAGAACTCACGCTGCAAATCGCCCTCGGCCCGGCTCTGATGGCCACAAAAGGATATGCAGCCCCGGAAGTGGAGAAAGTGTACCTGCGGGCGCGAGAGCTATGCCAGCAGATAGGCGAGCCTCCTCAGCTTTTGCCAGTGCTAGTGGCACTGTGGGTGGTCTATATACAGCGGGGGAATTTGGCGAGGGCGTACGAATTGGGAGAACAGTGCCTGACGCTAGCCCAACGCGTACCAGATCCGGCGCTTCTTTTACAGGCTCACATTGTGTTGGGAATCACCTTGTTCTGGCTTGGAGAGTTTACCCCCGCTCGGGTGCATCTGGAGCAGGGCGTCGTCTTCTACGATCCCCAGAAGCACCATCCCCTTGCCTTTCTCTATTATGGACTTGACCCTGGTGTTTTCTGTCTGTCCTGGCTCGCATTGACGTTGTGGAATCTTGGCTATGTGGACCAGGCCCTAAAGAGAAGCCATGAGGAGACTACCTTAGCCCAGGGGTTGTCTCATCCCTTCAGTTCGGCTTTCGCCTCGGACTGGGCGGCCTGGCTTCATCAACTCTGCCGGGAGCGGCAAGCAGTTCAAGGACAAGCAGAAGCAGCTATAAGCCTTTCGATTGAGCAAGGGTTTCCGTTTTACCTGGCGTGGGGAACTATCATACAAGGCTGGGCCCTCGCCGAGCAGGGACAGGGAGCACAGGGGATTGCACGGATGCGTCAGGGTCTAGCTGGCATGCAGGCCACAGGGGCAGTGCTATGGCGGCCTTATCACCTTGCCTTACTGGCTGAGACTTGTGGGAAAACAGGACAGACTCAAGAAGGACTGACCGTGCTAGCCGAGGCCTTGGATATAGTGCAGAGAACCGGGACGCGTCTCGTCGAGGCAGAGCTGTATCGGCTGAAAGGCGAATTGTCACTGCAGTCCGGAGTCCGGAGTCCGAGGCCCGAAGTCCCCAGCCCCCAGCCCCTAACACCCAACACCCAGGCGGAAGCCGAAGCCTGCTTTCACAAGGCCATCGAGATTGCTCGCCAGCAGCAGGCGAAGTCGTTGGAGTTGCGGGCGGTGATGAGCTTGAGCCGACTATGGCAACAGCAGGGCAAGAAAGCCGAAGCCCGGCAGATGCTGGCCGAGATCTACGGCTGGTTCACCGAAGGGTTTGATACGGCTGATTTGCAAGAGGCCAAGGCGTTGCTTGAAGAATTGGAACGGAGAAAGGGGTAAAAGGCGAAAAGGGGAAACGGAGAAGGAGAAACGATCATGGAAATCCATCACTATAAATTCCACCGAATTACGATCGATCCAGAGAAGTGTTTCGGGAAACCGTGCATTCGAGGGTTACGAATGCCTGTTGCTTCGATCCTTGGTTATCTGAGTTCAGGCATGACCACTGACGAAATCTTGAATGAGTGGCCTGAGCTGGAACGCGAAGATATCTATGAAGCTTTGGGGTATGCAGCCTGGGCGATGGAAGAGCGGGTCGTACCCTTAGAAGAGACGGCAGCCAAATGAAGTTTCTGCTGAACATGAACGTCCCTCGTGCTCTTGGCAGACGATTGGTCACTGAAGGCCATGAATATCGCCACGTACGTGACATCGCTATGGCTCGCGCGCGCGATGGTGAGATCCTTGAAGAGGCCAAACGAAATCACGAAGTCATCGTCACCCACGATCTCGACTATGGTCATTTGCTGGCTTTCTCAGGGGAACCTGAACCCTCTGTCATCATATTCCGCCTGCGCAATACTCACTCGGACAACCTCTTTGCTCGAATCGCGAGTTCATGGCACGAAATCGAGGCGCCGTTGCGCGAAGGAGCGATTGTTACTCTAGAAGATGCTACCCTGCGGATTCGCAGATTGCCTGTTTCAGCAACCTAAGAAGGGGGAACCATGCAA
Source organism: Binatia bacterium (assembly GCA_041487975.1). Lineage (GTDB taxonomy): Bacteria > Desulfobacterota > Binatia > Bin18 > Bin18 > JACQEL01. The sequence goes on from JBGPOI010000549.1 coordinate 2,433, forward strand.
CAGTTCCATACCGAACGCGAACAGCGATTCATTGACCTGGCGGCGACGTTGGCCGACGACTTTGCCCAACGCGCCGCGCAACACGACGAGGAAGAGTCCTTTCCGTACGAAAACTATGCGCGCCTCAAAGAGAGCGGCTATACCGTTCTGACCATACCCGAAGAATTGGGCGGGTCGGGAGCCAGTATCCTTGAACGCATCAAAGCTCAGGAACGCCTGGCTCAAGGGTGTGGTGCGACCGCTCTCGCCATCAACATGCACCTCAATGTGATCGGATTGGTGATAGACCTCTGGCGCAAGTTCAAAGACGCTAAAACCGAGAATCTTCTGCGCAAGGTCGCGCGCGAGCGGCTGATCGTGGGTGGGTCGGCGTCTGAACCGGATAACGCGGTTCCGGTCCTGCGCCCTCGGGCCACCGCTCAACGAGTGAGCGGCGGCTGGATAGTGAACGGCCGCAAGATCTTCGGCACGCAGAGCATCGCTTTGGATCTCTATTTTACTGAGGCGGCCTACGACAATGGTTCTGAGAAAGCGACGATCATCACTTTTCTGATTCCCCGCACCACGCCTGGTCTAATGATCAAAGACGACTGGCATACGATGGGGATGCGTGCCACTGCTTCGAACAGCACGGAGTTGAAAGACGCCTTTGTGCCGGAGTCATCCGTGATTCTCGAGCGTCCAATCTTCACGCGTGGCGGTGTCACGGCCACATTCCTACGCGCGCCGTTTACCATTGGCGCACCCTACATCGGCATTGCCGTCGCCGCCCGCAATTTTGTCGTGGACTTCATGCGTGAGCGCCCACGCTTTCCCCTCAAGAAGCCCATGAGCCACTTGCCTAGCGTTTACAACAAAGTCGGCGAGATGGACATGCTGATCGAAGGTGCCCGTGCGGTGATGTGGAAAGCGGCGGCTGAGGCCGACCAGGAGGAGCCGCGCACGTGGGCGCGCAAAAGCGTGGCTGCGCGCATGGTGGCCATGGAGAATTCCGTGCGAGTTGTGGACCTGGCGCTGCGAGCCGTCGGCGGCGCGTCGTATTTCAAGCGGCTGCCGTTAGAACGGTATTATCGGGACGTTCGGGCTGGCCTCTACCACCCGTTTGACAGCGACGAGACCCTGGAGTTTCTCGGCAAGAGCGCCTTTGGCATCTCGCTGATGGACGAAGACGCCATCTGGGCGTGAA
>JBGPOI010000550.1:0-3610 GCA_041487975.1 Binatia bacterium
GGCTATGCGCCAGCAGATGGGCGAGTTGACCGAGAAGTGGCGGAAGCGCGGGCACCAGTTGGATTTCGGGGTGGGGATCGCCCAGGGATACGCCACCTTGGGAATGATCGGGTTCGAAGGCCGGGTTGACTACGGGGCCATCGGTCCTGTGACGAATCTCGCCTCCCGCCTGTGCGACGAGGCCCGAGGTGGGCAAATTCTCATCAGTCAGCGGGTCTACGCGGCGGTGGAGGAGTTGGTGGAGGCTGAACCTGCAGGGGAACTTTCCCTCAAGGGGTTCCACAAGCCTGTACCTACCTTCAATGTGACGAGGCTGAAGGAGCGCGGCTAAATTCGCCTTCCGGAATTACTCTTCACTGATACGCCTCATGCTGTCGCCGCCGGCGACTGATGCCTTCTTCCACCGTGCCGGCGGTGATGACCTCATAGAGAATCGCTTGTTTGCCTTCACGCTTACGCAGCACGCGGCCCAGGCGCTGGACGTGCTCGCGCGTCGAGCCCGAGCCTGAGAGAATGATTGCCACGCCCGCTTCGGGTACGTTCACTCCTTCGTTGAGCACCTTGGACGTAGCCAGGGCCAGATACTCGCCACGGTTAAATCCTTCGAGAATCGCTTTGCGTTCCTTGGTCGCAGTCTGGTGAGTGATGGCCGGGATGAGAAATGCCGCGGAGATGGCGTAGACCGTGTCGTTGTCGCTGGTGAAAATCATGACCCGTTCGCGGGCGTGCTTTTTCAGAAGAAAGTCGAGCGTGCGCAGCTTGGCCGAGGTGCCGAGCGCTAACTTTTTGGCCCGCTGATGGGCGAGCATGGCTTGCCGGCCTTTGCGGCTCACCGCGCTCTCACGGATAAAGCGGTGCCAACCCGCCAACCCGTCCAGCACGATGCCGTGGTCGATGAGAAAATTGTAGAACGTGCCGCGCGCCTGCTTGTACTCTTCTTCCTCTTCCGGCGTGAGCGTGACCTTGACGCGTTCGACGACATAGTCAGCCAGGTAATCGCCGACTAACTCTTTGATACCTTTGGTATAGACCTGCGGGCCGATCAAATCGTCGAGCAAGACGTGCCGACCATCGGATCGTTCAGGAGTGGCAGTCAGACCGAGCCGATACGGCGCCAAACACATCTGCGCCGCATGACTGTACATCTCGCCAGGCAGGTGGTGGCACTCGTCGAAGATGATCAGTCCCCAGCGATTGCCCAGCCGGTCCATGTGGTTGTAAGCGCTGTCATAGGTTGTGACAGTTACATCCTGCACCTCATAGTATCCACCGCCGATGAGGCCGATCTGCTCGCCAAAGGCGGCGCAGAGCAGATCGTACCACTGGTTCATCAGATCGATAGTCGGTGCGACCACCAGGGTGCCGCGTTGTACGGTCTCGATCGCCATCTGGCCGACATAACTTTTCCCCGCGCCGGTGGGCAGAACCACGACTCCGCGCCGGCCTGCGCTCTTCCAGGCCAATAGGGCCTCGGTTTGGAACGGGTGGGGTGCCTGGGTCAAACGGCTGGAAAGCTTGAGCGTGCGGTAAGCTGGGGCGGTATTGTCACACTGAACCCCGGCCTGTTTGAACTGTTCGATGATCGCGCGGTAATGGTGAGCTTGAGCCCGCCAGCGGTCTACTCGTCCGTCCCAGTGAAAACAGGCAGGAGGCTGAAACCCTTCGGGCGGATCGTGCAGGACGAGGGTGCCGAGATCGAAAGAAAGGCGCATGGCGGGGAGGAATCGGCGAACCGGAGAATCGGGGAATCGGCGAGTCGAAGACTAGTACTCCGTCCATCTGAAATTGAGAGACTGTCATTCTGAGCCGGAGTGTAACGGAGGCGAAGAATCTCTCTGCATCTCTACCAAAACGAGATTCTTCGTCGCTTCACTCCTCAGAATGACATTTATCATAACCACATAGACAAAGTACGAGTTCTCCCTTTCCCCCTTTCTCCCTCTCTCCCCTTCTTTTTGTCTCTACACTACCCTCTTCTCTCGCAACTCCGCGATCTTCGCGGTGCTGTAGCCCAGGCCGTGCAGCACCTCTTCAGTATTCTGACCAAGGGCCGGCGCAAACGAACGGATCGAACCCGGGGTGTCTGACAGTTTTATCGCCACACCAGCTTGGGTGACTTTGCCAGCCACCGGATGCTCCAACTCCACCGCCATCTGGCGGTGGCGCACCTGCGGGTCCTCGAACACCTCCGGCACCTCGTAGACCTTCCCCACACACACATCGGCCTTGGTCAGGAAGTCGAACCACTCTTCGCGGGTCTTGGTGAGGAAGATCTTTTGCAATTCTGCGCGCGCGTGGGCGTGCCGCTCGGGTGGCGGACCGGAGAAATCTCCCGCCTTCATGCCGCAGTCTTTGAGATCCGGCCGGTTAAGCGCATCGCACAGATTCTCCCACAACCAGGGCTCGGTGCAGCCGATGGTAATCATTTTGTGATCTTTGGTATCGTAAAAACCGTAGTAGGCGTGCCCGCCACCGAACACACCCTTGCCGCGGCCGGGTATTACGCCCTCAGCGAAGTAGTCGCGCACGTTCGGGGTGGCCGCCAGCAAAGAGATGGTGGTGTCGAGGTAGGAAACGTCCACCATTTGTCCTTTGCCGGTGCGCTCGCGGGCAAACAGGGCGAACATAATCCCGGTCACGCCGTGCATCGACGCGCCGGCGTAGTCGGCAATGATATTGAGGGGAATCGCCGGCGGTCCCTCCGGCTGGCCTATCAGGTTGGCCACGCCAGCGAGAGACAAGTAGTTGAGATCATGGGCCGGGTAGTCGCGGTACGGTCCGTCCTGGCCATAACCGCTCAGCGAGCAGTAGATCAGCCGCGGATTGAGTTTGCTCAGTGTCTCGTAATCGCCCCCCAGGCGCTTCATCACCCCCGGACGGAAGCCTTCGACCAGCACGTCAAAACCTTGGGCCAGATCCTGTAGCACGGCTTGGCCGGCTGGGTCCTTGAGGTTAAGAGTCAGGCTCTTTTTGTTGCGGTTGGTGAAGTTGGTGGCAAGCTTACGCGCCTCTGCTGGTCCAGGAGAAGCGCCCGAACCGGCCAGCTTGCCCGATGGCGGGGCCTCGATCTTCAGCACCTCGGCACCCATGTCCGCCAGCATCATGGTGCAGAACGCGCCGGGTCCGACCCGAGTGAGTTCGAGAATCTTAATACCGTCCAGCGCTCCAGCCATGGTTCCCTCCTTGATGAGAACGTGTCTCGGTTGCCTTTATAAACCACAAGACTGCGGGAAGGCTAGAGCATCATAAAGGAGGAGAACCGGGGAATTGAAGACTCGTGCTCCGATTCTCCCCGTCTCCGTTTCTCCGATTCCCGCAATTGTTCCCCACTCCCCGATCTGCTAAGGCACAAGGAAGTGGGTCCACAAAACAAACTGCGCAAAATCCGCGAGGAGCTGCAACAAATGTTCCTCGAACGCACCGAGTTGATCGACGGTGCCCTGGCGGCCCTTCTTGCCGCACAGCATGTGCTGATTATCGGCCCCCCCGGCACGGCCAAATCCATGCTGGCCGATGAGCTGTGCCGCCGCATCTCCGGCGCGACGTACTTCCAGTGGCTGCTGACCAAGTTCACTACTCCAGAAGAATTGTTCGGGGCGGTCAGTCTGAA
>JBGPOI010000551.1:0-3605 GCA_041487975.1 Binatia bacterium
GGACCAGGCCCTGAAGAGGAACCACGAAGCTATCACGCTAGCCCAAAAGCTGTCCCACCCCTACAGTCTGGCGGCGGCTTTGGACTTTGGCGCCATGGTCCATCAGCTCTGTCAAGATGGACAGGCGACCCAGGAGCGCGCAGAGGCAGCGGTTACACTCGCGACCGAGCAGGGATTTGTATTCTGGGTGGCGTGGGGAACTATCCTGCGGGGTTGGGCTCTGACTAAACGGGGACAGGTAGGAGACGGGATTGTGCAGATACGCGAGGGTTTGGCCGCCTTCCGGGCCACAGGCGCAGAGATAATGGTGCCATATTTTCTTGGGCTGCTAGCTGAGGCGTATGGGAAAGTGGGGCAGGCCAAAGAGGGACTGACCATGCTGGCCGAGGCACTGGCTACAATGGACAGCAGTGGGGAGTGCTGGTGGGAGGCGGAGCTGTATCGGCTCAAAGGGGAGTTGCTGTTACAGTCTAGAGTCCAGAGTCTAGAGTCCGAAGTCCAAAAAGAAGCAGAGGAATGCTTTCGTCAGGCCATCGATATTGCCCGCCGCCAGAGCGCAAAGTCTTTAGAGCTGCGGGCGGTGATGAGCCTGAGCCGTCTGTGGCAGAAACAGGACAAGAGAGCAGAAGCCTGGCGAATGCTGGCGGAGATCTATAGCTGGTTCACGGAAGGATTTGACACGGCAGATTTACAGGAAGCCAGGATGTTACTTGAAGAGGTGTCGTGAAATCGGGTATCCGCACCACCGCCTGGCTTTTGCTCTTCAAGCTCGCACTTCAGACCGAGGAGGTCACGTCTATAGCAGGTCCCACGCAATGAAAACAGAAAAGCTCGATCTCTCCAAATTAAAGTAATACATCTTGCGCTGGAGTCGTAGTTGCCGAGGTGGCTACAAGGGTTATACCTGATGGTTCCGCGAGCTCAATGTGACTAGTTTGATCGTAACTCGAAAGAAAGGAGAGAGCTATGTCAACTCAGCAAACCCCCTTGCACGAGTTGCTACGCGCGTTTGATAACGCGGTTGATGTGTTTAACGCGAGAGATACGGATAAGCTCGCGGATGTTTTTCGCGACGACGTAATACTGATAAAGGCAAAGCCCAACAAGCCCCCGATTGTCGGGAAAGCTGCGGCCCTGGAAGATTTCGAGGAGCGCTTCAAAAAACCGGTACGCTTTACGCCGACCAGCGTAGATGCCAGTGCCAAAGACTCGTTCGGGGTCGTCACCGGAGTCGGTCAGTGGTTGGATAAAGAGAGCCAAAAAGAAATGCCAATTCAGTATGTCTTCATCTTTCAGAAGGAGGCCGGCAAGTGGCGCATACGGACCTTGTGGGGTTCGCCTTCCCACTCATGACAGCCGTTTACCGGCAGGCGCTTGTTCCATTTGCAAAGCGGCAATCTCCTGAGTGGCAGTCAGCCGTCATAACATGCTGACCTCGCGCGCGCTCATCCAGGAGGTCGTGGCATACTACGAGGGCAAGACGCAGGCCATCCTGCAGCGGTATGGCCCAGGACCACGGGTACATTACCACACCGGCCTCGTTGACGAGCCACAACCACCGAGTACATCGGTGCAGGTGCTACGTCAGAGACTGGTCGCTGCACAAGAGCGCATGCTATGTCACGCGGCCGATGTTTGGCACGCGCAGTCTACTCTGTGTGGGGACATACTCGACGTTGGCTGCGGCCTTGGCGGTGGCGCGATTTTCTGGGCACAGGAGTTCGGCGCACAGGTCACGGCCGTGACCTGCGTTCCGTCCCATGTGGGTTGGGTCGCGCGGTTTGCCGCGCAGGCCAGGGTCGAGTCGCGGGTGCGGCCACTATTATGCGACGCGCTGGAGGTACCAGGTGAAAGCTGCTTTGACGCTGCCGTGGCAGTGGATAGCTCTGGCTACCTCCCCCGCAAGGCGTGGTTCCGGCGCCTCGCTGCGCTCTTGCACTCCGGGGGGCACCTCTTCATCATCGATTGTTTCCTTGAGCGGCCTCAGTATGAAGAGCCATTCAATCGCTACTGGCATACGCGCATCGGCACAATAGCTGAATATCTCGCCGCGTCGCGGGAGGCAGGTCTGCAAGCAGAGTTGGTCGAGGATATCTCTCATCGCACGGGGCACTTCTGGACGATGACTCTTGCACTTATGCAAGCCGAGGCGCAAGAGAAAAGCTTGAGCCCCAGCGAGGCAGCAAAGTTCGAGGTGTCGCTTCGGATTCATACCTTGGTGCGGCAAGGCCTCGCCGATGGCGGTCTCCGTTACGCCTTAATGAGCTTTTCCAAAAGTTGACCACGACCACAAGGAACCCGTAGAGCCGAAAGGAACCAACGACAGATTCTTTACGGCTTTCCCTCTCTCAAGTGAAAAAAAAGTTCTCAACCACGAGAGACGCTTCGTGCAGTAGTTGAAGGGTCTCCCCGCGCACGGCTGGTGTAATGCTGGTGTCACGTGGACCTGGACTGAATGTCCCCACCGTGCTAAGTGCTTGATTTTACAGTATGGAGGGATGGCTGAGCGGTTGAAAGCGCCGGTCTTGAAAATCGGTAGGGTCCAAAAGGCCCTCGTGGGTTCGAATCCCACTCCCTCCGTTTTTGATTGCGGAATGTGGATTGCGGGCTGCGGAATGTGAAAGCCTCAGGGATGATTACTCTCGTTTGTAGGCTTGCCCCAGGGCTGAGGGTGGGGAGATCCGCGTACTCGTTAACGCTAGGGCGAGGAGCGTGAGCCCATACGGCAGTATCAAGATGAATTGATAGGGGATGGCAGAGCCTAGTGCCTGCAAGTGAAACTGAAGAGCGGTCGCCGCTCCGAAGAAGAGTGCCCCACCCAGGACCCCCACTGGCCGCCAACGACCGAAGATCACGATCGCTAACGCGATAAAGCCTCGTCCGGCAGACATTCCTTCGATGAAGGTATTCGAGTAGGCGAGAGAGAGGTAACTTCCTGCCATGCCTCCGAGGATGCCTTCAACTGTTAGGGCAATGTTACGCATCCAAACTACGGAAATTCCTAATGTTTCTGCTGCTTGTGGATGTTCACCTACCGCTTGCAATTGTAAACCAGCTCGGGTGTGAAAAAGGAAAAACCCGACCACTGGGACTAGTAACAGCGAGAGGTACACGAGGGCGGTGTGCTGGAACAGCGCGAGGCCGAGAAACGGTGCTGAACCAAGGAAGGGTAGAGAGAGCGTGGGAAAAGTGGTGACGATAAGCGCCTGGCCAGTGACGCCGAAGAGTCCGCGGTAGAGCACGCCCGTTAGGCCGGCAGCCAAGAGGTTGGCACTGATACCAACAACAACCTGGTCCGCTCCGAGGCCAACTGTCAACCAAGCGAATAGGAGTGCGAGTAAGACTCCGCCGAACCCCCCAAGCAGCAGTCCGAGAACTGGTGAGCCGGTGAAATAACTACCGACCATGCCGGCAAACGCTCCGACCAGGAGGATTCCTTCGAGACCGATGTTGATAACCCCAGCTCGTTCGGCCAGCGTCTCACCGAGGGCGGCGAGCAGCAAGGGCGTTGCCGCTACCAGAGTAGACTGGAGCAATGCATCGCTGCTGGCGAGAAAGGTGAAAAGGAAGTCCATGCTAAAGAAGGCAAAAGGCAAAAGGCAAAA
>JBGPOI010000552.1:0-3582 GCA_041487975.1 Binatia bacterium
CTGCCGCGTGCTGGGAGACCCGGCCTGGACGAAAGATCCGCGGTTCACCTCCCTTGCCGGCCGGCTTGAGCATCACGACGCACTCGATCGCTGTGTGGAAACGTGGACCCAACAGCATATGCCTGAAGACGTCATGACCTTGTTGCAACAGGCCGGGGTTGCGGCTGGAGTGGTCGCGAACGGCGAAGATATGGACCGCGACCCGCAGCTCGGAGCGCGTGGCTATTGGGCACAAGTGAAAACACCGGAAGGAGACGAAGTGGTGCTGGACGGCACACCGGTTAAACTCTCGGCCACACCGGGGTATATCGCGGCGCCGGGTCCGCTGTTAGGGGAGCATACCGACGCTGTGTTGCGTAGGTTGCTTGGCTACTCCGACGAGCATCTCGCGCAGCTCAAAGCCGAGCGAGTGATCGCGGCCAACGCGGAGATTATGGCGGAGAGACAAGCGGTCAGCGATTAGCGATTAGCTTTCAACCAGAAAAGGACTGAGCAATGAGGACTGAGTCAATAAAAAAATTCTCAACTCCCCTGCCCAGTCCTCAGCACTGTGTTAAAGGAGGGACCCATGCCTTTCGCAAAGATCAACGGAATCGATCTCTATTACGAAACCCACGGCAGCGGCCCGGCGTTGGTGTTGGCCCACGGCGGCGGCGGAAGTCATTTGAGTTGGTGGCAGCAGGTGCCGGAGTTAGCGAAAAATTACCAGGTTATTACCTTCGACCACCGCAGCTTCGGGCAATCACCTGACCTGCCCGACGGTCCAGGCCCACGCATGTTCGTGCAAGATCTGACTGCGCTGCTCGATCATCTGGGTATCCAGAAAGCCGCTGTGACTGGCCAATCGATGGGCGGGTGGACGGTGTGCGGTTTTGCCTCAGCGCACCCTGAGCGCACCAGTGCGTTGATCTTGTGTGACACTACTGCCAGCGTTGAAACACCAGAAGTGACCAAATCCCAAGCCGGTCTCCAGGAACGGTCTAGAGGCAGCCTGGCGCAGATTCTGACCAACGCGTATTCGAGCAAATTCCCCGAACGTCATCCGGCTTTATGCTTCCTTTATCAGCAAATTTCCGCGCTCAACACGCGCGTCACGCCGAATCTCGTGCCGCTGCTGTTCGGGCTCAAGTACGACCTCAAGCCGATCATCGCGCATAAGATTCCAACCTTGCTTTTGGTCGGCGAAGAAGACGTGCTGACCCCGCCACCGGCAATGGCCAGCGTGGCGGCGCACCTCCCACAAGCACGCTTCGTGCAAGTTCCCCAGGCTGGACATTCGGTTTACTTCGAGCGGGCGGAGGAGTTCAACCGCCTCCTCGGCGAATTTTTACGCGAGCATGCACGGTGACCTTGCAGCGGACAGGGGAGCCTTCATCTGGCTCCCTTGGATGGAGCACGGAGAGAAGATAGAATAAATTCATTCTACATGGCCAACAAAGCCCGCTATCCTCTGACTTACCGTTACCGCAAGCGCGAAGGACATCCCTTCCGTCTTCTGTTTCGCATCTTCGCCGTGCTCACGGTTCTGAGCACCGTGGGAATGACCTGGGTGTTCTATCGCGATCTGACCATCGAACTCCCGTCGGTTGAGCGTCTTGCGCATTACGTCACGCCGGCGGCAACTCGCATCTATGCCGACGACGGGACACTGATCGGCGAACTCTACCTCGAAAAGCGTTATCCTATCCCCCTCGATCGCATCCCTCCCATGGTTCAGCAAGCATTTCTCTCGGCTGAGGATGCGGATTTCTATAGTCACTGGGGGGTGAACCTGGCTGCGGTCGCCCGCGCCTTTTTTTCCAACTGGCATGCCGGGCACACCATGCAGGGCGGCAGCACCATTACCCAGCAGGTGGTGAAATACTTGCTTCTCACCCAGGAGAGAAGCTATCGACGGAAGATTCAGGAAATCATCCTGGCGCTGCGTCTGGAGCGGAATCTGAGTAAGTCCGACATCCTCACGCTCTACCTCAACGAGATCTACCTCGGCAGCGGTGCCTACGGAGTTGAAGCTGCCGCTCGCGAGTATTTCAGCAAGCGGACCGAGGACCTCTCACTGTCCGAAGCGGCGTTATTAGCCGGTCTGCCACCCGCGCCGAGTCGCTACTCGCCGCTCAAGAACTGGGAGCAGGCCAAAGTTCGCCAGCGCTACGTCCTCGAACGTATGATCGACGAGCATTACGTCTCCTATGCCCAGGCCATGGAAGCCTGGCAGGAACATCTGACGCTGTCGCCACCACCTCCCTCATCCTATTTCTCGCTTGCCCCCTATTACGTTGAGCACATCCGCCGGTTTCTGGAAAAACGTTACGGCGGGACAGCTACCTATCAACTCGGTCTGCAAGTCTACACCACCGTCAACCTGGAGCTGCAACGGGCAGCGGAAAAGGCGTTGCGCGACGGTATTGATGTCTTATGCCAGCGGGAGCACTGCGGGAAGGGAGACGTGCCCCGGCCTGAGGGATCGTTGCTTGCCATCGACTTGACCTCCGGGCAGGTCAAAGCCATGGTGGGAGGATATGATTTTCGCACCAGCCAGTTCAATCGCGCCACCCAGGCCAAGCGTCAGCCAGGGTCAGCCTTCAAGCCGTTGATTTATGCCGCGGCGCTTGACCATGGCTACACCCCGGCCTCGGTGGTGGTGGATGCGCCGATATCTTTCTGGGACCATAATCGCTACTGGACCCCGCACAACTACGAGAACCAATACTTCGGCCCTACACGGTTACGTGACGCCTTGACCTTTTCGCGGAACGTGGTGACGGTCAAGGTCGCAGCCCGCCTGGGGACCAAATATTTAACCTCTTATATCCCGCAGCTCGGTATCCGTAGCCATCTGCAACGCAACCTCTCTTTGGCCCTCGGCACCTCTGAGGTCACGCCTTTAGAGTTAGCGCGGGCCTACGGAGTATTCGCCACCGGCGGTACGCTGTTCGAGCCCTTGTTCATTACCAAGATCACTGATGGTCAGGATGGACTGCTCGAAGAATTCACCATCAAACCCAAACAGGTAATCTCACCGGAGACGGCGTACCTGATCACCAGTATGCTGAAGAGTGTGGTTGAGCGCGGGACCGGCAAAAAGGTAAGCGCACTCGGTCGGCCGGTTGCCGGCAAGACTGGCACCAGCAACGATTTTCAGGACACCTGGTTCATGGGCTACACGCCGGAGATGCTCACTGGCGTCTGGGTGGGATTCGACGAGAAGCGTCCTCTGGGCGACAAGGAAACCGGCGGCCGAGTTGCTGCGCCCATTTGGTTGAACTTCATGCAGACGGCGATGGGCGACCGGCCGGTCAGCGACTTTGCCTTGCCCGAAGGCATCTCCTTCGCGCACATCAATCCCAGAACCGGACTGCGCGCTTCTCCGGCAGGCGGGCCGACCATCCTGGAATGTTTTCGCCGTGGGACGGAGCCACAAGCAGTCACCGAGGTGGCTGAAGCGCCGCCCACAGACAGAAGTGCTGGAGGCGGGACTCCTGCTGGCGTAGTGTCTTTGCCCGAAACCGTTGCCCATTCGGCAGACGAGGGATTCTGAGCACCAGCGATCAGCCCTCAGCTAGAAACAAGGGGCTTAAGCCC
>JBGPOI010000553.1:0-3579 GCA_041487975.1 Binatia bacterium
GCAAAGTTGATGCCGATGGCGTGGTTCTTGATCAACACCCAGCCTGGCCTGACCTCGGGCTTCGGCGCGTCGCCGAGTTTCAGTACCTCGGGTCCGCCGAGTTGATCGAACAGGATTGCTTTCATGGATAACTCCCTTCCATATGTTAGTGACAACAGGCAAGGGCGCACGGCGTGCGCCCCTACAGTGTTTTGTGTTTGCCCTTCGTCCTAGCGTAAGGCAGTTGGTGAAGATAGGGAGGTTTCTTGTCTCTTGACTTTCTCTTGTACTCTGAAAGAAAAGAGCAGGGGGAGGTGTCAGATGACACATGCTGAGCTGTGTTTTGCTTCGGCGGTCGAGATTGCCACATTGGTGCGCGAGAAAAAGATTTCGCCGATTGAGGTGACTGAAACGTTTCTCGCGCGTATCGACAAGATCAACCGCAAAATCAACGCGTATGTCACCGTGACTCCAGAGCTGGCACGTGCGGCGGCCAAACGCGCCGAAGCCGCAGTGACCGGCAATCCCGCTGCTAGCGTGCCGTGTGGCTGGACTACAAACGGTTTGCCCGGTTGGCCTACAAGTCATCGGTCGGCGCTTTGCCGACGCGCTGGTGCGGCAGGCAAGCGCGGCGTTTGAGCAGGTGCGACCGTGGGTGCAACGGAGACCGGCATTAGGGTAGCCATAGGAAGGTAGGGGCACGGCGCGCCGTGCCCCTACGATTGTGAAACGATTATAAGCTTCACAATCCGAAAAGGAAGAAGCTCACCTGCGACAATACGGTGAGACTGTACAATCTCTAAGAACTGAGTGATAAGTAGCATGGACTGAGTAAAGCAGAATAGACCCTAACACTCAGTCCTCAGCACTCATGACTCATTACTTTCTTTGCTGAGGAGGCACACAACTTATGGGAATCGCCCGTGGAGAACAGTTAATCGCGCAGTGTTTCAAAAACGAGGGCGTCGATACCATCTTTTTCATGATGGGTGGGCCGACGAGCGGCACCGCCGGCTCGTGTCTCAAGCTGGGCATGAAGGGCATCTACGTGCGTCACGAACAAGCGGCGGCGATGATGGCTCATGCTTACGCCCGTGTGACCGGCAAAGCCGGGATCTGTATCACCCCTTCAGGTCCTGGAACGGCCAACGCCGTCACCGGCTTGGCCAATGCCTGGGCCGATGCCGTGCCGATCGTGGCGATTGGCGGTTCGGCGCCGATGCGCGCGACTACCCTGGATGCTTTCCAGGAGATGGATCAAGTAGCAATGATGAAACCGGTAGTGAAGGCCGCCTACCGGGTCGATATTGCGTCCCGTATTCCTGAATACATCAGTCTTGCCTTTCGCGAGGCGATGGATGGGAAAAAGGGACCAGTGTATCTGGACCTGCCTGGCGACATTCTGGCCGCCAAGGTGGAAGAAGAGAAAATTTACTGGCCGAGCAGCTATCGGGTCGAGAGTCGCCCGGCTGGTGATCCGGCCTTAGTGCGTCGCGCTATCGAACTGCTGGCGCAGGCGCAACGTCCCCTAGTGGTCACCGGCAGTGGAGTGCTGTGGTCCGGCGCAAGTGAGGAACTGCGTCGTTTCATTGATACGACTGGCATTCCGTTCTATACCACGCCGCAAGGCCGTGGAGTCGTGCCGGAAGATCATGTGCGCGCTTTTCCTGCCTCACGCTCGACGGCGTTCCGCGAAGCGGATGTCGTGCTAGTAGTTGGTGCGCGCGCCAATTCCATGCTCTCGTTCCTGCGTGCACCTCGTTTCTCATCGGAAGCAAAGTTCATCAATGTCAACTTAGATGGCAAGGAAATCGGCCACAATCGCGGAGTCGAGGTTGGGATCATCGGCGATGCGAAGTTGGTCCTTCAGCAACTCACCGCCGAAGCCGCAGGCAAGTTCAATCCTCAACAAGAAACTGCCTGGGTCGCGCAATTGGCGGCTAAGCAGCACTCGAACGAAGAGCGTTCCGCTCCGCTGCTCCATTCAGACAAAGTCCCGATCCATCCGCTGCGTCTGTGCAAAGAAGTGAGGGAGGTTATCAGCCGCGACACCATTCTCGTCGTCGATGGCCATGAGATTCTCAACTTCGCCCGACAATCCATTCCCGTCTACGAAGTCGGCACCAGTCTGAATGCCGGACCGCATGGCTGCATGGGCATCGGTATTCCGTTCGGCATCGGCGCCAAGGTCGGGCGTCCGGACAGACCTGTAGTCGTTCTTAGCGGAGACGGCGCCTTCGGCTGGAATGGCATGGAGATGGACTCAGCGATCCGCCACAACGTACCAATCGTAGTCGTGGTGTCGAACAATGCTGGTTTCACTTCGCGCCAGACTGGACGCGCGACCGCTAGCGGCATGGGAATCGATAATGTCGGTCGCGAGTTAGGCTATCAGCGTTATGACAAGATGGTCGAGGCGCTGGGTGGCTACGGCGAATTCGTCGAGAAGCCGGACGACATCGCGCCGGCAATCAAGCGCGCCATCGCCAGCGGCAAACCGGCCCTGGTCAATGTCTGCACCGATCCTGAAGCGCAAGCGACCACGGACATGGGGTTTGGCGGGTACTAGAGCATTTTTCCGCACGTCGGGCTGTAGGTTCCCTCTCCCGCAAGGGGAGAGGGACAGGGTGAGGGTTGTGAAAAGAGGACCATTATGGGAGACCTACGAATTAGGCGCGCGCAGACACTATAGAGAAAAGGAGGGACTCCTATGGAGATGACAGCAACCGAGCGGCAGCAGCACTTCATTGAGCTAGCCGCCTCCCACGCCGAGGACTTCAAAACCCGCGTGGCCCAGCACGACCGCGAGAACAGCTTCCCGTTTGAAAACGTCGCAGCCATGAAGGCCTCAGGTTACACAAACATGACCGTGCCCGCAGAACTCAGTGGGGGCGGCGCCAACCTCCTAGACTTCATCCTGGCTCAGGAGCGGCTAGCCCGGGGGGATGGACCGACCGCGGTCGCGATCAACATGCACCTGTTCAATGTCGGGGTACGCTCTGACCTCTGGCGCTTGGGCGATGAGAAACAGCGCCCGTTTCTGGAAGCCAGCGCCCACGAGCGCCTCATCCTGAGCTCAGGCACGAGTGACCCCAAGATGCACACCGTGGTTGGCTTTGCTGGGCTCAATGACACCACCCGGCGCGCGGAGAAGGTGGAGGGCGGCTACCGGGTCAACGGCCGCGCCGGCTTCGGCACCCTGTGTGCCTGCGCGGATTTCCTGGAGGAGACCGCCCATTATGACGAGCCGGAAAAAGGCCCCCTATGCTTGTTCTTTACCCTGCCCGCCAACACCCCGGGCATCAAGATCCAGAGGAACTGGGACACGATGAGCATCCGAGCCTCCGCCAGCCACGATATTGTCTGGGAGAATGTCTTTGTGCCTGAGGAGAGTGTGACGGCCCGCCCGGCCCGCACCTGGGATACCTATAATAATGTCTTTGTCTCTTGGTTTATGACCTCCGTCCCAGCCTGCTACTTAGGCATCGCGCAGGCCGCCCATGACTATGCCCTCAACTGGGTGCGTGAACGGACCCAGATTCCCTTTGACCGCCCGGTGAGCCACTACCCGGGGAACCAGTTCCTGGCCGCCGAGATGGA
>JBGPOI010000554.1:0-3573 GCA_041487975.1 Binatia bacterium
AAACTTTGTGTCATCATCTTTTTGTTGTGAGAAGCGATGGGAGGTTGCGGAACGGATACTGAGCAGCAGACCTATTGGCGCTCGTGGCTGGCGTTGCGGCTGGTGCGCGGGGTCGGGAACGTCACATACCGTGAACTACTCGAACGATTTGGTACGCCACAAGCTATCTTTGCCGCCTCGCCTGCTGACCTGACTGCGGCAGGGGCTCATGCCGAAGTCGCGCGGGCGATCGCCACGTTCGATCAGTGGCAGGCTGTCGAAACCGAGCTGAAAAAAATCGCGCGCGCCGGCGTGCGCTTGGTGACCCGGGCGGACCAGGAATACCCGGTCAATCTGACCCACTTGCATGACCCTCCTCCTTTTTTGTACGTTCGTGGCTCCTTCGTGCCCGAGGATCGCATCGCCATCGCGATCGTGGGCTCGCGGTCTGCGAGTCCATACGGTAAGGGAGTGGCGCGGGATCTGGCGCGAGGGTTAGCTGAGAAAGGCGTTGCAATTGTAAGTGGTCTGGCACGTGGTATCGATGCTGAGGCTCACCGGGCGGCCCTAGCTGCCGGTGGGCGCACAGTCGCCGTGCTGGGATCAGGACTGGACATTATCTATCCCAGTGAGCATAAATCCCTGGCAGCAGAAATTCCTGCACATGGGGCAGTGGTCTCGGAGTTTTCGCTGGGCAGCAAGCCTGACGCCGTGCACTTCCCGTACCGCAATCGCGTGATTAGTGGACTGACACTAGGGACAGTGGTCGTGGAAGCAGCGGAGAACAGCGGCTCACTTATTACTGCCCGCTGCGCCCTGGAGCAGAATCGCGAAGTTTTTGCCGTGCCGGGTCCGATTACCACCAGCCGCAGTCGGGGCTCGCACCGTCTGATTAAAGACGGAGCTAAACTCGTGGAAGGAATAGACGATATTTTGCATGAGATCGCGCCGGCATTGGCGCCTCCACACCCTACCCCACCGGCGGCACCGGCGGTGCCCCTCGAGCCGCACGAGGCGCTGCTGGTGAGGCTGTTCGACGGCGAGCCGCTGCATGTGGATACGCTAATCGCCAGGAGTGGCCTGAGCGCGGCGCGTGTGCTCGAAGTCTTACTCGGAATGGAACTCAAAGGCGTGGTCACCCAACTGCCCGGCACGCACTTCACCCTCACTGGGGAATGGGCGGGCAATAAAAGGAGTTAAATAGGACAATGGCGAAGAACTTGGTAATTGTCGAGTCTCCGGCTAAGGCCAAGACCATCGGCAAATACCTGGGCCGAGATTATCAGGTCAAAGCGTCGGTCGGTCACATCATGGACTTGCCGAAGAACAAACTCGGGGTAGACGTGCACAACGGGTTTGCCGCCGAGTATCATGTGATTCAAGGCAAAGCCAAGGTGGTCGAAGAACTGCGCAAGGCGGCCAAAGACAAGGAGTGCATTTATCTTGCCTCTGACCCGGACCGCGAAGGGGAAGCGATCGCCTGGCACATCGCCGAGAAGCTCGACAAGAAGGGGAAAAAGGTCCGCCGCCTGCTGCTGAACGAGATCACCAAGAAGGCGGTGCAGGATGCGGTCAAGCGTCCCGCCGAACTTAACCGCGAGCTGTACGAATCACAGATCGCCCGCCGCGTGCTCGATCGTCTGGTCGGTTACCAGCTCAGCCCGCTCTTGTGGAAAAAAGTGCGCCGCGGCTTGTCCGCCGGCCGCGTGCAGTCGGTGGCCGTGCGTGTCATTACCGAACGCGAACGCGAGATTCAGGCCTTCGTGCCGGAAGAGTACTGGTCGATCATCGCCAATCTCGAAGGGAAACTGCCGCCGGCCTTCGCGGCGCGGCTGGCTAAGGTCGGCGACAAACGTGTCGATAACAAAACCTTTCGCATTGCCAACGAAGCCGAAACCAAGGAGATCCTGGCGCACCTGGAAGGCGCGGAATGGACCGTGGCAAAGGTGGAGAAGCGGGACCGCCGGCGCAATCCGGCGCCGCCGTTCATCACGTCACGGTTGCAGCAAGAAGCCTCTCGCAAGCTCGGCTATTCGCCGGCGCGGACGATGGGCATTGCCCAGCGCCTGTATATGGGCGTCGATCTGGGCGATGAGGGGTCGGTGGGGCTCATTTCTTACATGCGCACCGACTCGCCGCGCATCGCACCGGAGATGACCGCCGCGGCGCGCGCCTATATCAACGACACTTATGGTGACAGCTACGTGCCCGAGCGACCCAACGTCTATCGCTCGGCCAAGACCGCTCAGGAAGCCCACGAGGCGATCCGTCCCACGTCGTTGGAGTATGCTCCCGAGCGCGTCGCGCCTTCCCTGAGCCGCGAAGAACTCAACCTCTACACCCTGATCTGGAACCGCTTTCTCGCCAGCCAGATGGCGCCGGCCCTATTCGAGCAGACCAGCGTGGACATCACCGCCAACGAATGTACTTTCCGCGCGACCGGGCAAGTGCTGCGTTTCGACGGGTTCTTGCGGGTCTATCTGGAAGGCAAAGATGACAAGACCAGCGACGAGGACGAGGACGACGAGACTCAGCTGCCGCCGTTGAGCGAAGGGGAGCTGCTGCGACTGTTGCAGTTGACGCCTAACCAGCATTTCACCCAGCCGCCGCCGCGCTTCACCCAGGCGACGCTGATCAAGGAGTTGGAAGAAAAAGGCATCGGCCGGCCTTCGACCTATGCCGCGATCATGGAGACGATCCTCAACAAAGAATATGTCCAGGAAGATGAACAGCGACGCCTGCGTCCCACGCAACTGGGCATGCTGGTGACCGACCTGCTGGTGGGGTCCTTCCCCGACATCCTCAACGTCGAGTTCACTGCCGGCATGGAAGCGGTGCTCGACCAGATCGAAGACGGCCAGGAAGACTGGCGTCGGGCGATCGAGCGCTTTTACCTGCCGTTCTCCGCCGACCTGGAGCGAGCGGACAAAGAAATGCGCGATGTCAAAGGCAGCGGTGAACTCACCGACATCGCCTGCACAGAGTGTGCTGACGGCAAGATGACCATCCGCTGGGGTCGCAACGGTGAGTTCCTCGCCTGCTCGAACTACCCGCAGTGCAAGTCCACTAGCAACTTCACCCGTGACGAGCACGGCCAGGTCGTGCCGCAGGAAAAAGAGCAGATCCTAACCAACGAGACTTGCGAGAAGTGCGGCAAGCCTATGCAGGTCCGCTTCAGCCGCTACGGCAAGTTTCTCGGCTGTTCCGGCTATCCCGAGTGCACCAACATTCGCAAGCCGGGCAAGCCGGTGAAGTCACTCGGAGTGCAATGCTCGAAGTGTCACGAAGGCGATCTCCTGCAGAAGTGGTCGCGCCGCGGCAAGGTTTTTTATAGCTGCAGTCGCTACCCCAAGTGTACCTTTGCCTTATGGGACCGGCCCGTGCCCGAACCGTGTCCGCGCTGCCAGGCGCCCTTTGTGGTGGAGAAAATTACCAAGCAAGCCGGCGCCACCAGACGCTGCATCCGTGAAGGATGTGACTACCAGGAAGTAGTGGAGCCGGTGGCGGAAGCAGGATAAGTCATGAGGACTGAGTGGGACAGAACGAACAGCACGAGCCATTCTGACTCAGTCCTCAGTCCTCATAGCTCGTTAC
>JBGPOI010000555.1:0-3570 GCA_041487975.1 Binatia bacterium
ACGCCGAGGGCGGTGGCGGCTTTTGTGATCGTCAACCCTAACGGTTCGATGCACTGACGCAGGACAACGCCGCCGGGGTGCGGAGGGTTTTTCATCGGCATGGTTGAGGCTCCCTAGTGATAATCAACGTAATCCACATCGGTGGCATTCTGGGTGACAAAGCGGAAGATGATCCGCCAGTTGGCGCGCACGGTTACCGCCCAGAAGCCTTTCAAATCCCCCTTGAGCGGATGCAGCCGGAACCCGGGCAAGTCCATATCCTCCACGGTAGCGGCGGCATCGAGCCGCACGAGAATATCCCGCAGTTTCTCCGCGTGTTCCGCGATCACGCCGCGCGGGTCGTCATCGTCGTACAGACGCCTTAGCCCCTTGTGGCGGATCGAAAGGATCATGCTTAAACGTAATGTGTAATGTAACGCATGTCAAGGAAAACGGCGAAGCTGCGCTCCATTTCCGGCCTGATTTACCGGGCGTGCAAGCGGTTGTTTTTATTGGGATCTAAAATTATCCGGTTTTTCAGAACTTCCCGGACAAAGACCACCCCAGCAGGAAGGGCAAAGCAGGAACCCTATTGAATCAGGGTATTGTTGCTCTGTGTAGTGTAACGTGTGGCTCACCGGACGGCGGAAGCCGCAGGCTAGAGCCAGCCCATTGCGCAGTCTATTGTTGGGCGTTTCTAGGCCAATGCGTCGCGTTAGTCTTCGGGTTTCCCATGCATATAGAGTTCCTCCAGCCACATTTGTACCGACCAAGTTACATCTCCGCCCATACAGGGAGGAATATACCTAGATTCCCCGACTGCGTGCCGAAGGCGAACGACCTCCCAAGGCTCGCGGATTCCGTCGTCTATGTACCTACCGAACATCGCGCAAACGAAATCGGCCAACTGTGCAAGAGGACCCTTCGCGTTGAGATGTGCCTGCCACTGCGGGGCGCTAGCTTTTTCCAGTAGTTTAGCAAAATAAGGAGGCACACCGGACGCTAGGGCCAGCGCCCCCAAGCGCTTGCGAGAGGTATTCGCTTCGAGTATCGACTGCCATAATTCGGGCATACCTTGTTGATCCGTAACTTGATCGATGTAAACGCTCGCCTTACCTAGTGGCCCTACGAATGCCATGAATGAAACGTCAGCAAGGGCAATAGTTTGCGTTATCTGATGCCTCAACAACCAACTTGCAGCCGAAATTTTCCTAAATCTCTTTTTCGGACTATTGCTCCTTTTATATTCGCGTTCAAACGCCTTAAGGCGATTTAATTCCATCGTCTCTAAAACGCTCCAGACCGCTACAGGCAGCAGCGGTTGACCTATAACAAAGCTGGCAACATCAAGGAGATCTTTTCGAGAGAGATCTGTTCCCTTGCGGTTTCTTAATTGCGGTCGCTCGGCAAAATGCCGCCAGTCTGCTGATACTCTATCTACCTCTGAGTATACTAGAACTCCTCCAGTAATCAGACGATGGTCAACTGCCGGAGTCCCCCGCTCATCCAAATAGAGGATGACGTCATATGGCTTCTTGGTCACTAATCTGTCTATGCTTTCAGCGAGCAGAGGATCTCTCCACATTATTGCCTTCCCACTATTCTGAATGTGCCTGCTCAACTGCAAGGTATCCGACATAAGTAAATTCACTCCATGAGACCATGCTGTTTTTTATATTATATTTCCATATCAGTCACAAAGGAATCCTTTCCAGCGTCCGGAAAATTAAGAATTTCCGAACTCTGAGAAAGTAGCCTTTTCCGAACAATAAGGAACCTCCGAGCTACCTCAATACGACTTTCTCCTTTTCCTGCGCCAGGCGCTGTGCTAGAGAGGCATAGGATATAAGAGCCATTATGTCCTGAATAACGTATGGAGTGAGGGAGGCAAGTATGGGGCAAGGAGCGCTAATTGCCGGAAATAATTCAGGACATAATGTTTTGGCGCTCAAGAAGAAGGCTCCCCAGGACCTCGTGGTGCTGGCAACGCTCTACTACACCACCCAGGTGGTAGGGCAGGCCCGCGGGACGGAGGAGGCCAAGCGCCGCGATATCTCCCGCTTCCTGGCGTTCTATTACGATCTCTTTCGGCACTATCACCCCCGGGACTGGCAGAGGCGTGAATCAGGGCGTGCGGGATTAGGCAGTCATTGCAGCTTGGCTCGGGACGGGCCTGCGGGTGTCAGAACTCCTCGGTCTCGATCTCGATCAGTGGTGCACCTTTAGGCTTCGAGGCAAAACTCTGACTTTCGGCTGACAAGCTCCGCAACAACATGGACGCAGCGGAATATAAACACGTCGTCCTTGGTCTCATCTTTCTTAAATACATCTCCGACGCTTTCGAGGAACCGAGGACCGCTGCATGAGCAACAACAACCTGAACTGGATCGCCAACTTCATCTGGAGCATCGCTGACGACGTTCTGAGAGATGTCTACGTGCGCGGCAAGTACCGCGATGTCATTCTGCCCATGGTCGTCATCCGCCGCCTCGACGCCGTACTGGAGCCGACCAAGCAAGCCGTGCTGGATATGAAGAAGACGCTTGACGCCGCCGGCATCGCCAACCAGGACGCCGCCCTGCGGCAGGCGTCGGGCCAGGCCTTCTACAACGCTTCGCCCTTCACGCTGCGTGACCTGCGCGCCCGCGCCAAGACGCAGCAGCTCAAGGCGGACTTCGAGGCTTACCTCGACGGCTTCTCGCCCAACGTTCAGGAGATTCTCGACAAGTTCAAGTTTCGCAATCAGATCCCCACGCTGGTTGATGCCGACATCCTCGGCAGCCTCATCGAGAAGTTTCTCGACCACTCGATCAACCTCGGTCCCCAGCCTGTGCTCAACACCGACGGTGCGGAGCGACTCCCAGCCCTCGACAACCACACGATGGGCACGATCTTCGAGGAGCTGATCCGCCGCTTCAACGAAGAAAACAACGAGGAGGCGGGCGAACACTTCACCCCCCGTGACGTGGTGAAGTTGATGGCCGCTCTCATCTTTTTGCCGATTGCCGACCAGATCGAGTCCGGCACCTATCTCGTCTACGACGGCGCCTGCGGCACCGGCGGCATGCTCACCGTGGCGGAAGATCGGCTGCGCGATCTGGCCCGCGAGCACGGCAAGGAGGTCTCCATCCACCTCTACGGTCAGGAGGTGAACCCCGAGACCTACGCCATCACCAAGGCCGATCTGCTACTCAAGGGCGAAGGCGAAGAAGCCGAGAACTTCCACCTTGGCTCGACACTGTCGCAGGACGGCTTCCCCGCCCGTGAGTTCGACTTCATGCTCTCTAACCCGCCCTACGGCAAAAGCTGGAAGACCGACCTCGAACGCATGGGCGGCAAAGGCGACATCCGCGACCCGCGTTTCGTCATTGAGCACGCGGGTGATGCGGAGTTCAGCCTCATCACCCGCTCCAGCGACGGTCAGCTCATGTTCTTGGTGAACAAGCTGGCCAAGATGAAGCACAAGACGCCGCTCGGCAGCCGCATCGCCGAGGTGCACAACGGCTCCTCGCTCTTCACCGGCGACGCCGGCCAAGGCGAGAGCAACATTCGCCGCTGGATTCTGGAGAATGATTGGCTGGAGGCGATCAT
>JBGPOI010000556.1:0-3567 GCA_041487975.1 Binatia bacterium
GATCGTAGCCAAGACCGATGGGGTGCCGCTGTTTGTGGAAGAGTTGACCAAGATGGTGCTGGAGTCGGGTTTGTTACGGGAGGAGGAGGGCCGTTATGTAGGGGCGCACGGCGGTGCGCCCATCCCGCCGCTGGCGATTCCTGCGACCTTACAGGACTCGCTGATGGCGCGGCTCGATCGGCTGGCCCTCGTCAAAGAGATCGCCCAGCTGGGAGCGACAGTAGGGCGGGAGTTTTCTTATGAACTCCTGCACGCGATCTCGCCCCTTGACGAGCAGGCTTTACAAAGCGGACTGCTGCAGCTTGTGGAGGCTGAACTGATCTACCAGCGCGGTGTGCCCCCACAGGCCACCTATCTCTTCAAGCATGCGCTCATTCAAGACACCGCCTCTCAATCATTACTGAAGAGCAAACGGCAGCAGCTTCATCGGCATATTGCCCAGGTGTTGGATGAGCGTTTTCCAGAAACCAAGGAGACGCAGCCGGAGCTGCTGGCCCATCACTACACCGAGGCGGGCCTCAGCGCACAGGCCCTTTCCTACTGGCAGCGGGCGGGGCAAAGAGCCATCGAGCGCTCGGCCAACAGCGAGGCAATCAGCCACCTCACTAAAGCCCTAGAGTTGCTCAAGACTCTGCCGGGCACTCCCGAGTGCACACAGCAAGAGCTGGACTTGCAGATCACCCTCGGCCCAGCTTTGATAGCCATCAAAGGCTGGGCGGCCCCGGAGGTGGAAAAAACCTACACCCGGGCGCGCGAGCTGTGTCAGTACGTGGGGGAGACCGCTCAGCTCTTCCCAGTGCTGTGGGGGCTGTGGGTGTTTCATGATGTGCGGGCGAAGTTCCAGAAGAGCCACGAGCTGGGGGAGCAGCTCCTCACCCTAGCCCAGAGCGTCCAAGACCCCGCCCTCCTCCTGGAGGCCCACGTAGCGCTGGCGTACACTTTGCATTTCTTGGGAGAGTTCATCCCTGCCCGAGAGCACTCGGAGCAAGGCATTGCCCTCTATGACCTTCAGCAACATCGTTCTCTGGCTTTCCTCTATGGTGGGGCTGACCCCGGGGTGTATTGCCTCTCCTGTGCGGCCCAAGCCCTCTGGAGTCTTGGCTATCCGGCCCAAGCCCTGAAGCGGAGCCAGGAGGCGCTTATCCTGGCCCGGGAGCTGTCTCACCCCCATAGCCTGGCTTTTGCCCTAGGCCTTGGTGCCAGAGTCCACCAGTTGTGTCAGGAGGGGCAGGCCGCCCACGAGCGGGCAGAGGCCGCCATTACCCTTGCGACCGAGCAGGGGCTGTCGTTCTGGTTAGCGTGGGGAATCATCGTGCGGGGGTGGGCGCTGGCCGAGCAGGGGCAGGGGGAGGAAGGGATTGCGCAGATACGCCGAGGATTAGCTGCCCACCGGGCCACAGGGGCGGAGGGGTGGCGGTCGTACTTTCTTGTTCTATTGGCCGAGGCGTATGGGAAAGTGGGGCAGACAGAGGAAGGGCTGGCCGTGCTGGCCGAGGCGCTGGCTACAGTGGACAAAAATGGGGAGCGCATGTGCGAGGCAGAGCTGTATCGGCTCAAGGGCGAATTGTCACTGCAGTCAAGGCAAGTCAAGACAAGTCAAGACAAGTCTGAAGACTGGAGTCCGGAGTCAGAAGCCGAGGAATGTTTTCACAAGGCCATCGAGATTGCTCGTCGGCAACAAGCAAAGTCGCTGGAGCTGCGGGCGGTGATGAGCTTGAGCCGGCTGTGGCAGCACCAGGGCAAGAGAAAAGAAGCTCACGAGCTGCTAGTGGAGATCTACGGCTGGTTCACCGAGGGATTTGACACGAAAGACTTGCAAGAGGCGAAAGCGTTGTTGGAAGAATTGAATCATTGAAGATTGAGTCATTGCACCAATGAACAAATGGATTCAATAGACATTATCTGAAATAAGGTTTTTGATGCATATTTCCTGGGGTTTTTGGCCTCAAATCGTTATTTCGAATAAAGTCTAATGACCCAATGAACAAATGAATCAATGATCCAAAGGTTCACGGAGTAATAGATCATGCCACAGCACGACACACCGCAAGATGAAGCAATTCGCCGCGCAGCCCAGATCCTGCTCTCATCCCGTTATGTCATGGCACTCACCGGCGCCGGCATCTCGGTCGAAAGCGGCATTCCGCCTTTTCGCGGACCAGGCGGGCTGTGGACCAAGTACGGCGAGCCGCCGATGAACGGCTACCAGATCTTTCTCCAAGACCCCAAGAAAGCCTGGGAGGAACGTTTGTCGCCGAAAGGACCCAGTAAAATCATCTGGGAGACCCTGGGCACAGCCGAGCCTAATCCCGGGCACCATGCCTTCGTCGAGTTGGAAAACATGGGAATCCTACGCTGCCTGATCACGCAGAACGTAGACAATCTGCATCGCCGCGCCGGCAGTCGCAACTTAGTTGAGATCCATGGGAATTACACCCTGATCCGCTGCATCCAGTGCAACTCTCGCTTTCCGGGGGCCGAGGTTCCTGTGCACAAGCTCCCACCGCACTGCCCTAAGTGTGACGGCATTCTCAAGAGCGACACCGTATCGTTCGGCGAGCCGATCCCACCTGACGCGCTGCAGCAATGCTTTAGCGAAACCCAACTGTGCGACTGTTTCATTGTCGCGGGCACCTCGGCGACGGTCTATCCTGCCGCTTCATTCCCCCTGGCTGTGCGTGACAAGGGCGGCCCGCTCATTGAAGTGAACCTCTACGAGAGTGAAATGACCCCTCTGTGCACGATCAGCCTGCGCGGGACGTCCGCCGAGATACTGCCAAAGCTGGTGAAAGCGGCAAAGGAACTGCGACAATGAGAAAATGGTTCGCCCTCTCTGCCATCGGTCACGACCGGCCGGGTATCGTCGCCGATCTCGCCGAGCTGATCTATGAGTGTGACTGCAACCTCGAAGACTCGAGCATGACCATCCTGGGTGGCGAGTTTGCCGTGCTTTTGCTCCTCTCAAGTCAGGGAGTGGACGCCGAGCGGCTGCTCTCGACTGCCTGCAAACGTCTGGAGTGGGAGAAGCGCTTGACCGTGTTCTTCCGTCCGCTTGAAAGTGAACCCACCCGTTATGGCGCTGGCGAGCGAACCCTCTCCTACGAGTTACAAGCCACTGGCGTGGACAAGGCCGGCATTGTGGCACGGGTGGCTCGCTGCCTGGCTGATCACGGCATCAATATCACCCAGATGCAGACCCACTCCCGGCCCGAGCCGGGTAGCGGGACGGCGATCTACACCATGCGGATTCACATGGACGTGCCTGCCGCTGTTGGTGTACCGGCCTTACATGAGCGACTAGAACGAATTGCCGATGAACTGCATATTCACATCGACTTAACGTCCGCAACAGTAGGGGCTTGATTCATCAAGCCCTCTTTCGGGTCGGATAAATCCGCCCCCGACGAGGAGGAAGACATGAAACTGGGATTTATCGGTGTTGGCAACATGGGCAACCCTAT
Source organism: Binatia bacterium (assembly GCA_041487975.1). GTDB lineage: Bacteria > Desulfobacterota > Binatia > Bin18 > Bin18 > JACQEL01. The sequence goes on from JBGPOI010000556.1 coordinate 3,462, forward strand.
GGCGCTGAACCTCAGCAAAGCAGGGCACTCACTGCTAGTTCACGACATCAAGCGCGAGGCCGCGGCGAACTTGGAGGAAGCCGGGGCAACCTGGGTGAACAGCGCC
>JBGPOI010000557.1:0-3559 GCA_041487975.1 Binatia bacterium
GCCGTGCAAAGCATTCTCCCGAAACCTCTGCCCGCGGACCAGGTTCACATCGGCCCCAGCGATTACGTTCCCTGGCAAGAGGATAAAAAGGTCGGCTTTTTACGGCTTGAAGGCCGGATCTTTGGCAATATCCCCATCGAGATCGAGGCGCGTTTAGCCGTCGAAGATTCACCAAACTCGGCCGGGGTGGTCATCGATGTGATTCGCTGTTGCCAACTGGCCCGGGATCGTGGGATTAGCGGCCCTCTCACATCCGTTGCCGCCTATTTCATGAAACACCCGCCTCAGCAATTCCCCGATGCTGAGGCACGCACCCAGGTCGAGTGTTTCATCCGCGGGGAAATTGAGCGCTAGTCAATGAGCTATCAGCAATCAGCCGCCAGCGATTAGCTTCAGAACTACAAGGGAGAGATGAAGCAAGCGTCCACCGACTAACGTTGGGAGCTGAGAGCTGAGAGCTGATGGCTGTTTATGGCTCCCTCCTTTCTTCCTTGCCACCCGTGGCTCGCGGCGAGCCTCTTTCTATACCTCGCGGCCGCCGTGTTCCTGAGCATGCGCGGGTTTCTCCGCCATGCCTCATTTGTCCCGGACTCCTCCCGTGAACGCATCGCTCAATGGATGCGGACAACGCTCGCCTCATTCGAGCCGACGTTAGTACGTTTGGGAGTACCGCCAGCCTTCCTCACTTTTACGCAACTAGGGATGAGCTTGCTGGCTGGGAGTGTTTATGCAACCGGCTGCATTTTCCTCGGCGGTTGGCTGATGCTCGGGTGCGGCGTGCTCGATCTGCTCGATGGCGGCGTGGCGCGGCGTACCGCGCAAGCAACCCGCCGGGGCGCGTTTCTTGATTCCGTGATTGATCGCTACGCTGAGTTTTTCACCTTTTGTGGGTTGGGAGTATTCTTTTCCGCCTCGTGGATGTTGTGGGTCGTGGCCCTTGGCTTTCTCGGCTCGGTCATGGTGAGCTACGCGCGCGCACGGGCCGAAGGGCTGGGAGTGGAGTGCCGCGGCGGGCTGATGCAACGAGGGGAGCGCTACGTGCTCCTGGGCGTGAGTTCGTTGCTCAGCACGATATTCAACCACCTCTCTTGCCAATCCTCCCATTACTTTCTCATGCTCGGCCTCCTGCTGCTGGCAGTGCTGACGAATCTGACCGCAGTGTCCCGCGTGCGCGCGGTTGTGGCCGCGCTGGAAGAACCATAAGGTTGAATGCGGGTGATGGATTACCCATTGCGGATTCGCTGACATGAGCACTCGGGGCGCCCTCGTAACTCAACCGGGCCAGGGTAAACGACTCTTTGGCTCCTTATTTTTGCCGCTCGGCGTGGGTCTGATTCTGGAGACCTCTTACCAGTGGAGCGGAATCGGTATAATACTGGTCGCGGTCGTTTTGGTTACAGTGGGGTGGAAAGAACACTGGCAACGACGAGGGAAAAGCGGAGAGTCATATTGATGGTTTCCGTCCCGACCATATCCCTGTGAAGAGGGAAGTGAAATATGCTAACAGGCAAAACCATCATTCTAGGCGTTACCGGCGGCATCGCCGCCTACAAGGCGGCGGAAATCGTGCGCCTGTTGGTCAAAGATGGAGCCACTGTGCGAGCGATCATGACCAAGAACGCGCAGGAGTTCATCACTCCGCTTACTCTCCAGACGCTCTCCGGCAATCCGGTGTCAACCGAGACTTTCAGCCTCACGCAAGAGTCTGAGATCGGCCACATCCGTCTGGCTGACAGTGCGGACCTGATCTTGATCGCTCCAGCCACCGCCAACGTCATCGCCAAGCTGGCGCACGGACTCGCCGATGACTTGCTGACGACTGTACTCCTTGCCACGACCGCCCCCGTTCTCGTGGCTCCAGCGATGAACGTGCACATGTATGCCCATCCGCTCGTGCAAGAGAACATGCGCAAACTCGCCAGCCTGGGCTATGGCTTTGTCGAACCGGCGGAAGGGTTTCTCGCCTGTGGTTATGAAGGGAAAGGACGGTTGGCCGATCCTGAAGACATCGTCGAGGAGGCGCGCGCAACGCTGACGAAAAAAGATCTGCGCGGCGAGCACATCATTGTCACGGCTGGACCGAATGCCGAGCCCATCGACCCCGTCCGTTTCGTCACCAACCGCTCGACCGGCAAGATGGGGTTCGCCATGGCCCGTGTGGCCTGGCGGCGCGGCGCGGAAGTCACGCTGGTGAGCGGACCAACCGCCCTTCCTCCTCCGCGTGGTGTGCGTTTCTGTCCGGTGCGCACCGCGCGGGAAATGCGTCAGGCGGTGTTGGAGCATTATTCCCAAGCAACGATGGTCATCTCGGCAGCGGCGGTTGCAGACTATCGCCCGGCGAAGGTCGCACCCCAGAAGCTTAAGAAAGGTGAGGGAAACTTCACTATCGAACTGACGCGTAATCCCGACATTCTGGCCGAACTCGGCCAACAGAAGGGCCATCGCCTGCTTGTCGGTTTCGCCATCGAAACTGAAGAGGTTTTGCAGAATGCGGTCCGCAAGCTGCGCAGCAAAAACCTCGACATGATCGTCGCCAATGATGCGACTCAAGCAGGCGCCGGCTTCGCGCATGACACGAACATCGTCACACTGATCGACCGCAGCGAAAAGATTGAAACGTTGCCGCTGATGAGCAAGGATGAGGTCGCCCACGCGGTGTACGATCGGTTGCTGGCACTCAAAAACCGAAACGGAGAATCGGAGAAACGGTGAACCGGAGAACTCTTTTCGCTTTCGCCCTGCTGTATCTTCGTCTTATCCCTTCTCCGATTCTCCCGCTCCCCCATTCTCCGTTTCTTTCTTCGTAACATGGGTGCCCCTACCCCACCTCAGCCGGTTAAACCACTTGTCGCTCTCCTCTCTGCTGATCCCACTCTGTTCGCTACTGCGACAGTCCAACTCCAACACACATACGGCCCAGTAGATCTGGAAAGCGAGGTCTTTCCCTGGAACACCACCGACTATTACCGCGAGGAAATGGGTGAGCACCTGCTGCGCAAATTTGTTACCTTCGCACGACTTATCTCTCCCGAAGAACTCGCCCGCCTCAAGCTGGAAACGAACGCATTGGAGTTAGCCTTGTCTTCGGCCTCTTCGCCCACCTCTCCGCGCCGCGTGAACCTTGACCCCGGCTATCTCGACGCGACCAAACTGGTCTTGGCTTCGACCAAGAACCAGGCCCACCGTCTCTATTTGTCACAAGGCATCTACGCCGAGGTAACGTTGCTCTATCACCATGGCGCGTTTCATCCTTTTGTCTACACTTACGCGGACTATCGCTGGCCCGAGACTCACGCGTTTCTGCGACGGGTACGGACGCGGTACGTGGAGCAGATACGCAAGAGGCAGGCAGCGTAGGGACGAGAGGAACTACCCTTACTGACTCAACATCTTTCTGACTTCTAGCGGTAAACGCTTAACCTTGCCGGTATTGTCCACACAGGCATGCAGGGTAGATCCTTCGGCAATCAAGGTCGTATCGGAGGTACGCGTGATACGATAGCCAAAGCGAATGCTGGCACCGCCGACCTCTGCGATCATAGTGGACACCGTCAACACA
>JBGPOI010000558.1:0-3556 GCA_041487975.1 Binatia bacterium
CCTGAGCTGGAACTGCGGGGTAGAAGGACCTACTAACGACCCGGCAGTCCTAGCGTTGCGCGCACGCCAGCGGCGCAATTTGCTGGCGACACTGTTTCTATCTCAAGGCGTGCCGATGTTGCAGGCCGGTGATGAGATCGGTCGTACCCAGCAGGGGAACAACAACGCCTATTGCCAGGACAACGAGATTTCCTGGATAGACTGGAGTCTGGATCGGCCGCGGCAGGAGTTGCTGGAGTTCACACGACTGCTGAGCCGGCTGTTTCACCGACATCCTGTACTACGGCGACGCAAATTTTTTCACGGCCGGCAGATCCGTGGTTCCGTGGTCAAAGATTTGGCCTGGTTCCGGCCTGACGGCGACTGGAACAACTGGCATGCGCGCTGTCTGGGCCTGCGGCTGGCCGGCGATGCGATCGAGGAACTGGATGCGCGTGGGAACCGGATTGTGGACCAGACGCTGTTGATCCTCTTGAATGCCCATTACCAGCCGCTTCCCTTCCTGCTGCCTGCCCAGCGGGCCGATGTGCATTGGGAGGTGATGGTAGACACCCGAGAGACAACCGGGAGACGGAGACAAGGGCTGCTACGTGAGGGCGAAGCGTATGAATTGGCAGCGCGCTCCCTAGCGCTACTGCGATTACGCAGCGTGAGGGAAGCCGAGCGTGAGGACGATCTCGTGATTGCGATGGCGGTTGACGACCGGTGACAGATGCCAGGAATTGACTCGGGGTCTATCGCGTGGTACGCCAGCCACGTTCTGTGTGCTTAGTTATTGGCGTGTGTGAGAGTCTCGATCCACCCAAGAAAGAGTAAGGAGCGGAACATGTATACTCGTTTATTCTACGGAACGATTCAGACAGGGAAGGAGAGCGAGGCCCTCGATGTGCTCAACGAGTTTGTGCACCGAGCGAAGCAGCAGCAGGGCTGTGTCCTTGCTCAACTGCTGCAGAGCGGCAACGAGATCGTCGGCATCAGCACGTGGGCGACAAAGGAGGAGCTGGCCGCGTATGCCGATGGTGAGGTGGCGCGCGAACTCTTCACGCGCATCACGCCACTCTTTCTCGGCAGACCGACTGCGCGCAGCTATGAGGTTAAGCAGAACCTGTGGGATCCGGCCGCCACGAAACCGGTCTGAGGAGGTGGACCATGTTTCAGCTAACCAAGGTGTGGATCGACGAAGAACCGGGCATTGGTATGGTCGAGATCCGCTATCTGTGGTCCCCTCTCGGAGAGCCGGCGCGGTGGGAAGGGCAGGAAGAAACGGAAGTGATGGCGGTGGTCCCCAACACCAACCCGCAGGTGCGTCAAGCCGTTATCGAAATCCCACGTTACCTCAACGATAAGGACTCCTATCAACTCCACTACCGGTTCGTGGTGATCAGGCACGGGCGGGAAGAGTTTTCCCCGATTTTCACGGAGGAAGTCGTTGCCCGAGAAGTCCCCTACATCGATAACGAGGGACGGATTACCGAGGTTCGCCTGCTGTGGGGCGTGAATGGCTGGAACGGGGCAAACTGGACGCAAGCCAAATTGGAAGGGCTGAATCTGCAAACGATCCCCACTCGGGCTGGGCATGATCGTGAGGGAGAAGGTATCGCCGACGATGCGATATACGAACTGATCCAAACCGTGCCGCTCCCTCGTCGCTACATTGCCAAGGTGTGGGGACCGCGCGGAGCGACCGTCGAATATGTCTATCAGCTCTTGCGCACCAACTCACCGCTGCCCGAGGATGACTTCGAGCGCTGGGATAACAACCAGACCCAGAATTATCGCTTGGTGCTGGAGTGAGTCAGGGAGAAGCTGGAGTAGGGGCTTGATCAATCAAGCCCAATGTGGGTCTGATGAACCAGATCCCTACATCACAGAATGTCAACGAGTATGAATCTACGTGGGGGCGACCCGGAGCACGGTTCCCGGTCAGTACTGCTTGACCGGCGGTTTCTCACCTGCCGTGAGTGTGGCTGGGTGCATTACGTCATGACCGCTGAAGAGAAGGCAGCCAGTGACCGGTTTCTTGAGCGGTATCAGCTCAGTGAGGCGGAACGGCGTATTTACGAGTCAGCTTTTCGCCAGTGTCTGCGGTGCGAGTCGCCGGCGAGCGAGTTCGGCACGGCGGCGGAGGCGGATCTGGCGCAGGCCGCGAACCACTTGGTGACGCCGGTCTTCGTAGAAGTCGAGGTAGGCACTAACTAGTCGTGCGAGTTGCCATTGAGGTCAAAGAGCCGCCGGGCGTTATCGCCTAAGACCTGCCGGGATGACTCAGGCCCTAACGCGCGAATAAGGGGAACGAGACCCTCATTATAGGTTTCCTGGCCTTCAATGTTCGGCGGGTGACGGCAGTAATGATGCGGGCCGTCCACTGAGGCGTCAGAGCCGAACAGCACCCGCTCCGAACCGACCTCTTCAACCAGCAGTAAGACCTCACGCCAGCGGCACCACGAGGTTTCCAGATACAGATTCGGCTGCTCGTGCACGTGTCGCGCCGCCCGGCGGCGTCCCTCCTGCGGACCCAAATAAGTGTGATAGAGGATGACCGGCACCGTCGGAAAGCGTTCGGCCAGACGACGAATGTGGTCCGGGTCAGCATCTCCCGGAGCACTATGGCAAGCGACCGGGCAGCCAACTTCGGCGGCGATTTCCAGGTAGGCGTCAAGGTCGGGATCATCGGCCCGGTAATCATCGACCGTGGGATGTAGCTTGATGCCAATGAAACCAGCGGCTAGCCGTGCGCGGACCTCTTTCACGGATGTGTCCCCGGGCCTCACCCAAACTAAAGGGAACAGGCCGGTCGTGGACCAGTTGACGCGATCGAGCGCCTTGTTATCGACCCACGACACGATCCCGTGGCTGATCCCGGCCGATGCCATAGCTATGCGCAAGCTGGTGATGCCGAGTTCGCCCGACCCCCGTCCACTCACATGCATGTGTGAATCGAGGGGGTCGAAGTGAATCCACAGTCGATAATCGGCATTTTGGTTGTTGTCCCACTGCGTGCCGTCGGTCACCACACATTCGAGAGAGACGTGGTTGGCGAGTGCAATCGGCTCCGTCATCGCCAAGCCTGGATCGATCTGTTCGAGTTTGGCCTCTTGGATTGGCTCTTGCCAGCCGTCAAAGCCATAATGGAGCCGCAGGTCTGGTCCGGAGAGCGGCCCGCGATAGCCGACGCGGAGTTGTGTGCTGCCGTTCGCGCCCGTCTTTACCCAGCTAATCGTTGGCTTTTGCGCCTGTGTCATGCTGCTCTCTCTCCGTCTAGCCCGCAGGGTGTTCCAGGTAGTCTCGTAATGAGATGCAAGGGGACGGAAAAAAGTGTCCTCACCCTTCTGATTCTTTCACATCAGCATAGGCGACTGTAAGAGGGGGGGCGGAGCGACCTTCGCTGATCGCATCCGGGGCAGCAGACTGGGTATTCGCACCGATGACGATCTCTTCTGTGTACAGAGGGGAATAGTACCGGCGGCCATCTTGGAAGACTTTCTACAGCGGTTTGCACTTGAATGAAGAGAGAAAGAAGGTAGGCTGGAATAAGCGGAGCGTTTCCGGCATGGAC
>JBGPOI010000559.1:0-3555 GCA_041487975.1 Binatia bacterium
CTGGCCATAGGTCACAACCTTACCCTTTGGCACTTGCGAAACGATCCGATACACGTGGGCGAAAAAGCGCGGTGCACGATTTTCCTTTTCCCGCGTAGCTTCCCTCTGCTTGCCGAGATTTTCCGCTGTCCGTCGATAGGCCAGCGTCTTTCCTGCGCGGCCTGCGTTCACACTGTCTCCTGGGCCGCGCCTTTCGGCTTCCACTGTGCCCCGGGCACCAGCTTCGATACTGTCGTCGCTCCGACCCATTTGCCGGCCGGGTCCGCGGCAATCACGGTAATCCGCACCATTTCACTGCGCCCCTGGGGGTTCGGTAAAAGGTTCGCTTGCAGAACTCCGTCATCGGGCAACGGGGTAACGATGTCCGGCGGCGGCAGGATCGCGGGATCTTCAGCATAGTTCCCGACCATGACCTGATAGTCGGTATCCGCCTCGCGCTGAACCACTACCTTGACCGGGTAATGTAAATCGGCCGGCAGCTTTTCCGGCACCTCGACCTCAACGTTAGGGGGGTGCTGGCCAAATCTTCCCTCACGGTAGGTTGCCACCCGCTCGTCGGCATGGATTTTCCAACCGTCAGCGTCTTTGCGCAGTGTATGGACCAGCACATCCGTCACCACGACCTCGCCTTCGCCCAGATCACGGAAGCGATCCATGTACCGCAGGCGCATGCGCGTCTTGAGCTTGGCTTCAATGGGATCAGCTTTTTCGACCTCAGCGCTTTCTACTGTGAGTGCGACGTGGCTAGCCTGGAGCTGGGTCAAGACGCGACGGACTTCCTCTTTGGAGCGCCCGGTGCCGCTGGTGAAGTCATCGGCATAGGCATCGAGCACGCGAGCGATATCAAACGCTTCGGCCGCTCGCACCAGCTTATCCACGGTCTCTTGCAGATCGGGAGGAACAGGCGGTGATTGAGAAGAGGATTGTGAGCGGTGACAACCAGCCGAAGTGGCCAGGAGCCCCGTGAGGAGAAGGACAGCCGAGAAAGATATCGTCCGTTTCATAATTACCCCTGTACATAAAAGCATGAACTTGCACAGGCGGCAAATTTGCGAAGCCCTGAGGTCGTCGCCCTCAGCGAGGCGCGCGAAAGGATGATGGGGACCAGCGCTGCGCGGGTGTATCTCCCAGCACGACCATGCAGGAGACGGCGATCACATTAGCCCCCGCGCTGAGGAGAATCGGCAGCGTGTAGCTGTGTTGCAGATCAAAAGCGAGACCGGCCAACGTCGGGCCAAGCAAGGTGCCGATGCTGGCGCCGGTGTAGAGTAAGCCAATAATGGCGCCCGCTTGGCGTACGCCGAAGTAATCCGAGGTGAGGGCGGGGATCAGGGCGACAAAGCCACCGTAGCCGACGCCAAAGCAGAAAGCGAATCCGAGCAGTGACCAGGTGCTCGTCGCCGCCCACCACCACAATTGTGTAGCTGCCATAAGAGCGAACGAACCGATCAAGGCCTGTCGCCGGCCAAGTCGGTCCGCCGTGCCGCCCAGCACCAGCCGCCCCGCTGCACTGCCAGCGCCAATCGCGCCGAGGAGGAAAGCGGCGGCGAAGTCAGAGATACCGAGGTCAGTGGCATACGGGACGAGGTGCACGAAGGGAATGAACAGACCCAACGAAGTCGCCACCATGGCCAGATAAAGCAGCCAGAATTCTCGTGAGCGGAGCGCCTCGCTCGGCGTGGCTCCCCACACCGCAGCGAGGCTGTTCTCTGGTGACCGTGGGTCACCATCCGGGGTCAAGCCACATGCCTCTGGTGCACGTTCCATGAGGGCTGCGGCCGCGAGCATGACAGCGAAAGCCGTAACGCCTATGAGCACGTACGCCCACCGCCAACCAACGGCTGCGATCAGCGTCGCGGCAATCGGCGGCAGCAAAAGGTTGCCGAGGGCGATACCAGTAACGGCCAGCCCAGAGGCGAGGCCACGCTGACGGATGAACCAGCGTTGGACCGCACCAACGGCCGGTACGTATGACAGTCCGACTCCAAGGCCAACTCACAGGCTGTAGGTGGCGTAAATCTGCCAGAGCCGTTGCGTCACCGCCGCTAACAGTAATCCCGCCCCCAGCAGCACGCCACCTGCCGCGATGACCACCCGCGGGCCGATGCGGTCCGCAAGCCGCCCGCTGAACGCGCCAACCGCGAAGTAGAGAAATCCCGTCAGGGCGAAGACCAGGGAAATCTCCTGCCGTGTCGCGCCAAATTCATCCCGCAATGAGCGGAAGAAAGCACCGAAAGCGTAAACAGCGCCAAAGCCCACGAAAAGAATTGCGCAGGTCCCAGCGACAACCCACCACCCATAGAAAACACCCGAACGAGAACGCAGTGCCGTAGCAACCCGTGCCATTTGTCAAGTTACCTATTGCCGGGTCGGCGCGAGGAGCGTCGCCGTGAGCTTGGCGACCAGCTTGCCTTGATCGTCGGCGACGCACACGTCCACAACCAGAGTCGTGCGTCCGCGGTGCACGATTTCCGCCTCGGCTGTTAGCACCCCTCGGTCGGTGTTGCGGATCAGGTTGACCGAGAGCTGAAGAGTCAGGGGAAATAATTCGGGCCGCAGTTCTGCTGTCGGGTTCGTCTCCCACATGGCCGCCGCTGTCGCCGTTTCGTCCGCCAGCGCAATGATGGCGCCGGCGTGAAAAAGCCCGGTGAGTTGGGTCAGTGTCGGCTTGAACGCAAGCTGGGTACAGGCACGCCCCTCACCTGCGGACAGAAACCGCGTGCCGTGATTTTCAATCATCGTGCCGCGGCTCCACTCATTGATCTTCTGAGCGAATTCTTCCGGCGTCATTACCTGGCCTCCTCCATGGGGATTTTGCACCTGCCGAGGCGTTCGGAATGTTCAGCCCGTTGGGGCCCTAAGGCATATGCACGACTTCGAGCTTAATGCCATCTGGATCAGCGAAGAACACCGCATAATAGCCAGGGACATAGTCGTACTCTCGTGGCGAGTCGAGAATCTGCCCTCCGTGCGCCTCTACCTCTTTTGCCAGTGCATCAATCTGCGCTCGGCTCTCACCGCTGAAGGCGATCTCACAGAGGCCGACTCGGTCTTTATTGAAGGTGTCGGAGGCAAAGCGCGCGTCGGCCTTTTTGATCCAGAAGCTGCCGGACTTGGCGGGCCACCCTTTCATCGCCCCATAGTCATGCGCCCCTGCTGAGTAGCCCACCTCGGGCATCAACCAATCGTAGAATCGGCATGCCTGCTCATAGTTGTTGACGGTAATGATGATGTGATCGACTCTTGCGGTCATGATTCCTCCTCTCGCACAGCCGAGCTGGCTGTGCTTCTTGGTTTAATGGCAAAATTTTGCTGGCACAGGGCGCCAGCCTGTGCCGCGGGTGAGTCATGCGAGAGGATAGACATGTGGTTTGCACTCGTCACACGGTTGGTAGCCCATCTCCTCGGCACGAGCGCGTGAGGGGATAAAGGCTCTGTCACCAGCAGGCTGATCTTTGAGTGTGGAGCAAGTTGGGCGGCAGAACCAGCGGTCATGCCGCCAGCCGACATACATGCGCTCTTTGGGAATGGCGAGGCCTTTGGCGGTTTCCACCA
>JBGPOI010000560.1:0-3554 GCA_041487975.1 Binatia bacterium
AACGATTCCTTCCACACCCTGTAGGGTGTCTTTGCCGAGCGTCACGATCCCTTGCTCGATCCAGTATGCACTGACGACGAGCAGGGCGATTGCCGTAGCCTTCATTGCTTTCTCTTGCGGTGAGAGACAGCTTTTCTCCTGTTGGAGAGCCTCTCCTTACTCTGCGCTACTCTGGGTCTTCTCGATCTTGGCCCACGCATCTTTTAAGGTGACGGTGCGATTGAATACCAGCGACCCCGGAGAAGAATCCGGATCAACGCAGAAATACCCCTGCCGCTCGAATTGATAGCGACTGCCGAGCGTTGCGCCGGCAAGGCTTGGTTCCACCCAGCAGGAAGTCAACGTCTCCAACGAGTGAGGATTGAGAACCGTGGTGAAATCCTCCGCCTCACTAGGGTTGGGCGTCGTGAAGAGAGACTCGTACAAGCGCACTGCGGCCGGAAGCGCATGAGCCGCCGACACCCAGTGCAACGTGGCTTTGACCTTGCGCGCCGCTGCGGGCCCACCGCTGCGGGTCTCTGGATCATAGGTGCAGTGCAGTTCGATCACTTCGCCGGTGCGTTCGTCCTTCACCACGCCCACACATGTGATGATATAGGCGTAGCGCAGACGGGCCTCGCGACCCGGAGCCAGGCGAAAGAATTTTTTCGGCGGTTCTTCGCGAAAGTCGTCTTGTTCGATGTAGAGCACGCGAGAAAAGGGAACCTTCCGGGTTCCCATGCTGAGATCTTCTGGATTGTTCACGGCCGCCAATTCTTCCCCTTGGCCTTCCGGATAATTGTCGATGACGACCCGCAGTGGGCGCAGCACCGCCATCACACGCTGTGCGCGTTTGTTGAGATCTTCACGGATTTCGTGCTCCAGCATCGCCATATCGACGGTACTGTTGCGCTTGGCCACGCCGATGCGCTCGCAAAAGCTGCGGATCGCCTCCGGCGTGTAGCCACGTCGGCGTAACCCCGCGAGGGTTGGCATGCGGGGGTCGTCCCAACCGCGCATATATCCACCTTCGACCAAGGCCAGCAGCTTGCGCTTGCTCATCACCGTGTAGGTCAGGTTGAGGCGGGCGAACTCAATCTGCTGCGGGTGACAGGGCGTCCGCAACTCGTCCAAGAACCAGTCATAGAGCGGACGGTGATCTTCAAATTCCAGTGTGCAGATAGAATGGGTAATCCCTTCGATGGCATCCGATACGCAATGGGCGAAGTCGTACATCGGATAGATGCACCACGCCTCTCCTGTCCGATGGTGGGAAGCCTTGAGGATGCGGTACATGACCGGATCGCGCATATTCACATTGGGTGAGGCCATGTCAATTTTGGCGCGCAGAGTGTGAATCCCTTCCTCGAATTCGCCAGCCCGCATGCGGGTGAACAAGTCCAGGTTCTCTGTGACCGAACGGTTGCGGTAGGGACTTTCCTTGCCCGGGTCGGTCAACGTACCACGGTACCCTCGCACTTCCTCGGCACTCAGACTGTCAACGTAGGCCTTGCCATCCTGAATGAGTTGTACGGCGTACTGATAGAGTTGTTCAAAATAGTCAGAGGCGTAGAATATTTTGTCACGCCAGTCGAATCCCAGCCAATGCACGTCTTCCTTGATCGATTCGACGTACTCAACGTCCTCCTTGGTGGGATTAGTGTCGTCGAACCGCAGATGGCATACTCCCTTGTTCTCGGCAGCGATGCCGAAATTGAGGCAGATCGACTTGGCGTGGCCAATGTGCAGATGGCCGTTCGGCTCCGGCGGAAATCGGGTCACAACTCGGCCGCCGTGCTTGTCGGACTTCAGGTCCGCGGCAACGATGTCACGAATAAAGTCAGACGAAGGTGGAGCCTCAGACGCGGTCAGAGGCGTGGCTCCATTCTCGTTTCTTCCCTCCGTTGGCTTTTGCATAGTGTTTTCTCCTCACTCTCTCCAGGAATGCCATAAACGATACCCGTAATCACGAACCTTATCGACACAATACCGCCCTCCTGCGCGCGCAGCTCAGCCTCCCACACGGAAACAACCGTACGGAAAGCGGCGGCCCAGTCAGGCACTGGATCGGCCGCTTTCGGCGTTGGCGTCACGCCGAAGCGGGAGCGAAGTAGTATAAGCAGGGACGCCTCTTGTTCTTCCTCTACCGATGTCCAGGAACCATCGGGGTGGAGATCGGCAACCCGAAGGAGCCGGCGGGTGGGACCGTCTTCGTAGGTGACGTGCGCCAGACAGTGCATCCGCACAGATCGGCCCGCGCTTCTCTCCCCGTCGAGAATGGTGACGGTTCCAGATCTCTCTCCTGTTTGCCACTCAGCAAGCAGGGCATCTACGAGAGGATGGCCCAACCCCAAGAGCCTGGCTTGCTTCCGCCGCATGGCAAGCTTCCGGTCAAAGGTGACGCCGCGGTAGCTGCCTTCTACTCTGGGATAGCTCTGCAGTGCGGACGGAACCTCGACGCGATAGCACTCCCCGTCAGGCAGAATGGCACCGCCCAACCGGGGCAGGGCGGCCAGGCAGAAGTCCCGCAGGTCCTCAAGTGTGAACTGCCCACGCAGCGCCATATATTGCCCCAGATTGAAGCTGGAGAGGTCTTGTGCCAGAGAACGGAGCGCAGCGCTGGCGCAGCGAGCGCGTTCCAGCGCTGCGGCTATTTCCCGCTCGGTGCGGATATAGTCGCGATCTACCAGCGCCTTTTTGTAGAGATCCTGATAACTGGGCGAGGTTCCCAGGAACCCGAGAATCTCGGCACGAAAGTCCTCCGTCGCCTGACCGGTAACGGCATCGACCTTGCCGATGGTGCGGGCGATCTCCAGTAGCTTCTCCTCTAGCAGCAGGTAGATGCGCTGCTCGACGGTGTCCTCGGCCACGAGGGTATAGATCTGCGCGGTGTCTTGCTGACCGTAGCGGTGAATGCGGCCGATCCGCTGCTCGATGGCCATCGGGTTCCAGGGCAGGTCGTAGTTGAAGAGTATACGGGCGCACTGAAGGTTGATTCCTTCGCCACCGGCGGAGGTACTGATGAGGAACTGAGCGCCGTCCAGCTCCCAGAATGCCTCCACCGCCGCAATCTTGTCCGCGAGCGGCCCGCCCTTGATCGTCACGATGGCATTGGCACTGTAAATCTTCCCCAGCTCCTCGCGCAGGTACTCCAGGGTCTCGCGGTATTGAGTGAAGATAATGAACTTCTCGGCGGGATGAACACGCCGTAGGTCTTCGATGGCCCGCACAAGTGTGTCGAACTTGCGATCGGTGCCGTCGGGTACGAGCTTGAGGAGTTCCCGTACCCGGACCGCCTCACCCGGAATCTCGGTCTCGGCGTAAATGGCTTCGGCACCTTCTTCATCTCCATCCAGCGCCCAGGACGTTTCTTCCTCGGCTGCTTTGCGCGCCAGCCGTTGCTTGACCTGCGCCACGTGCGCTCCCGCTTCCGCCCATTGCGCGCTGCCTGAAGGCAAGCCGAGGATCTGAATGGCCAGCGTGCGCATCTCGTATTCGAGCGCCTGAATCTTCTCCGCGGTGGTGGTGTCGCCTGAGCGCGCCGCGCGCTCTTCCAGCGCCATCTGCTGGCGGGC
>JBGPOI010000561.1:0-3545 GCA_041487975.1 Binatia bacterium
CACTTCATAATGAGGATTGTCACGAAAGTAGGTGTTGAAGCAGTGAAAGTCCCGACCTGCCGCACCCAAGATTAACACCCGTTCGACTGTCATGCGGTGACCCCTCGGCAATATCTGCTGCATATCGCAACAACAATGCCGATATCCCTCCGGGGGAGAATAGGGCGAGGTTTTCACGAATAAGAAAAAAGCGCGCGCCTCAATCGCGAGAATAAGAAGCCTTGAAGACTCCTCTTTTGTTTCACAGGGCGAATGGTATCATACCAGTATCTCTACACAGCGGCAGACTCCTTGCTATACTAATGCGGTAGAATTCAGCACTAAAAATGTGCAGTAGAGGAGAATTCCATATGCCGATCCTGCGAAAGCTCCGAGAATACCTGGATGAGCACAAGATTAAATATCAAGTGCTTACTCATTCCACCGCCTACACCGCCCAGGAGGTGGCGCAAACTCAGCACGTTCCCGGCAAAATGATGGCGAAGGTCGTCATGGTCAAGAAGGAAAACGGGACCCCGATGATGTTGGTACTGCCGGCCTCCCACAAAGTAGATTTTGCCCGGCTCCGCGAGGTGCTGGGTGCCCGAGCCGAACTCGAGCAAGAACGCGAGTTTCGCGACCTCTTCGCCGGTTGCGAGACTGGTGCTGAACCGCCGTTCGGCAATCTGTTCAACCTCGATACCGTTGTCGATACTGCTCTTGCCCAGGACGAAGAGATTGTGTTCAACGCGGGCTCGCACTGGCAGACGGTACAGATGCGTTATGATGACTACGCCCGCCTCGTGCGTCCGCGCGTCGCCAAGTTCGCTCAGCATCTCTAACCCACAGAGGAGGATTACCATGGCTGCAATCAACCTCAGCGACAAAGAGCAGCAGTTACTCGTCGAATTGCTCGATCGGGAGATCCCTAATCTGCGGGATGAAATACTCCACACCGATGACCACAAATATCGGGAGTTTCTCAAAGAGAAAGAAAGCGCCATCAAGGAGCTACTCAGGAGGCTGAAGGAGGGCATCTGATGGAGAGGAATATCGTACTGCGGAGCAACCGATGAGAAAAGACACGCGGAGAATAGGGCAGGGGCTTTTGTCGGTCTTAGGCTTTGCCTTTTTCTTGGGGCAACCGGTTATGAGCATTGCGCAAGATGACGAACCTCGCGTTGCCTGGGGCAAGGATCTCTTTATGCGGCGCTGTGCTGCGTGTCATGGCGAGGACGGGAAGGGGAGCGGCCCGGCGGCCGTGGCACTCAAGAATCCTCCCGCCGACCTGACCCAGATCAGCAAAAAACATGGTGGCACTTTTTCCCGGGCGGAGGTAATGCGGTTTGTCGATGGCGAGCGACCCGTGCCGGCGCATGGCCCCCGGCACATGCCGATCTGGGGCGAGGTGTTTCGCCAAGAACGAACCGACAGTGAGGCCAAGATGCGGATTCTGTCCCTCACCGCGTTTTTGGAGTCGATTCAGGAGAAGTGACCCCGTGCGAGGGCATAGACCAGTCTTGCTGGCCATCTGCACCTGCTTCAGTTTGGACAGGAGCGTGCAATACGGAGGCCGTTCGGGCTGAGAGAGGCACAGCGCCCGACTCCGGCCGTAGGTAGATGAACCAATAGGTCAAGCCGACCAGCATTACGCCGCCGATCAGGTTTCCCAGGGTCACCGGCAGCAAGTTAGCCAGAAAGAAGTTCGTCCACGTCAGACTGGTGTAATCTGCTGCGCTCTTGCCCAGGGTCGTAAGAAAGACCGTGTCTGTTTTGATCAACAGCCCGAGGGGAATGTAGTACATATTGGCAACGCTGTGTTCGAAACCCGCGGCGACAAAGGCACTGATAGGGAAAACAATGGCCAGGATCTTATCGGTCGTACTGCGTGCTCCAAGGCAGAGCCACACCGCCAGACACACCAAAGCGTTGCACAGGATGCCCAAGACTACCGCTTGCACAAATTCCAGGCTGGTCTTGGCGCGGGCAATCTCCAAGGCAGCGAGGCCGACCACACCTCCACCAAAGGTGTATTGACGGGAGAGATAGAGAAAGATCGCGGTGGCCACGGCGCCGATCAGATTGCCGATGTAAACGATACTCCAGTTGCGCAGTACCTCACTGGTAGACACTGTGCCACTCGCCCACGCCATGCTGATCAAGGCATTGCCGGTAAACAGTTCTGCCCCACCAACGACCACGAGCACCAACCCCAGACAGAATACCACGCCGCTTAGCAGCCGGATGATGCCGAAGGGAAGCACCCTAGTCGTCCCGGCACTCACCGTTGTGGAGAAGGTCGCGCCGAGGGCAATGAAGGCTCCAGCCAGAATAGCCAAGGTCAGCAGCGGCCAGAACGATAAACGACACTTACGAGCCCCCACCTCCTCGGCTCGTTTGGCGATCTCTGGCGGGAGTAGGGCGTCGCTATGCAAGGGCTCAGCCATTGTTTCTCTTACTGCCCGCCGAAGATGGTCACGAACTCGGGCTCGATCATGCGACTAAGGATGTCGGCCCGGGCAATCACTCCCACCAGTTTTCCTTCCCGCACGACCGGCACCCGGATGATATTATGCGCGGTCATCTTGGCGATCACCACCTCTATCGTGTCGTCCTCTTCGACGCACACCGGCGGTCGCCCCATGATCTCCTCGGCTTTCACCGTTTGCAGGTCTTTGCCTTCCTGCATCGCTTTGAGGAGATCGAACTCGGTGACGACCCCGATGACCAAGCCATGGGCATCGACTACCGGAAGTCCGCTGTACATTCCCGACAGAAACTGTAAGGCCAGGTCGCGACCGATGGCGCGCGGCGTGGCGGCAGTGACGCGTCGATTCATGACCTCTCGGGCTTTCATGGCAAGTCCTCCTACTCGTCTTTTTTCGTGCAAAGAAGCAGGATGTGTGCCGGGACCCGAACAGCGAAAGCGGCTGATTCTGGATGTTGCCAGAGGCACGCTTCGCAAAATCGAGAAGACAGGGACGAATATTTCGCAATTGTGACTCTCTTCAGTAATCGTTTCCGCCAAAGCTTGCGGCGTGTCGGCTAGTCAATCGAGATCATTCATATTCCGCAACAAGGAATCTGGACGTCGGTTAACCTGTCGCGAGAGCAGTTCTTCGCTATCTTGTTGCTGTCGATTCTCCTGTTTCTGTTGCTGGACGGACCCGCTTGGCGTCATCTGTGGGACTCCCACACCGTGCGGATCGTCGGCAGTTACGGAATCATCCCCGCCCTGGTCGCGATCAGCCAGTGGAAGCGGCACTGCGTGGGGCTGCATCCCTGGTTGGAAGCTTCCATTCTGCTCTCGCTGATAAAACTGTTGGTTACTGCTGTCTTGCTCGTTGTGCTTGCGCTTCTGGTGTAATCGCCAGTTTCTCATTTTCGCGATTTTTTCTGCCGGTTTGTTCTCATCTCTAAGAAGAACTCCCGGATGGGAACACCATGCCGGAATGGAGCTTGCTTCCGGAACGCGATCGCCTCGCGGTCATTCAGTACGTCAAAACCTTCTATCCTGAATGGCAGCAGCGGGAAGCCGGCGCGCCGATTTATATTCCGAACCCACC
>JBGPOI010000562.1:0-3531 GCA_041487975.1 Binatia bacterium
GCTTTGGTCGCTGGACGACGAATACCGTGTTCTTATCGCTGTGAAACGATTCGATGAATCTGGCGCAGAGGAGCTTCTTTTGTCACTCAAGGCAAACAGCCGTATTCTCCTTCCCGTTGACCCGAATTACTGGCCGGACAAGACCCATCTGGCTTGGCATCGCAAACATCACGGTTTTGAGCCTGCCTGAGCTTTCGCCGCTCTAATAACGTGAGGCGGTTCGTCGAAATCAGCGAGACACGCCGAGCCGGATGACGCACAGATGCCTTCCTTGTCGAGCAGGATGAGCAGCGCTTCAGACTCAATGCCGTGGAAGGTGATGTTGCTCGTGTTGGCGAGACGCTGCGTTTTGTGACCGTTCAGCTCCGTGTTGGAAATGGAATGCAGAATTCCATGCTGATCTGCCCTCTGGAAACGGCCCCAGTTGCTGAGTGGGAGATGAACCTTCAAGGCAGATCAGATGAAGTCAGATCAGGAGCAGTGCCGTCGTCTGTGCAGACTGTAGCATTTGTCCCTCTATGTGTTAGCCGTTAGACAAATCCTAACCGTTGCCCTGGCTAAGAGAGAAAGCTAGGCTGACGCGATATGGACCCCTTGGCGTTAATCGAAGCTCACGCGGCTGAATTGCGCGACCTTGGAGCGCGGCGTATCGGCGTATTTGGTTCTTTCGCCAGAGGAGAAGCCACGGCGGAGAGTGATGTCGCCGTCTACCTGGAATTCGCCAAGGGCCGGAAGACCTATGATAACTTCTGTGCCATTTATGAACTGCTCCAGGGGCTCTTTGGCCGCCCCATCGACCTTGTCACTGACGGCTCGTTGAGTGAGCGGAAAGCCCGTATCCTCCTTCCGACCGCGCGTTATGCAACCCTCAACGCTTGAGCTTCTACGCGATATTCTCCAGGAAGCCGACTTCTTAGCCGTCCAAATGGCGCAGACCTCGCTGGAGTCCTTCGTCCGTGACGAGGTAAAGAAGCGGGCCTTCACGCGAAGTATTGAGATTAACGGTCAGTAGTGATAACGAAGCTGGGCAAGAAATAGAGAATCTGACTCAACCTTATAAACAATGCGATGTTCCTCATTGATGCGTCGGGACCAGTAGCTAGACAAGCCATGCTTCAAGGGCTCGGGCTTGCCAATGCCTTAGAACGGGGCACGTTGGATCTCCTTGATGAGAATATTGATACGCTGGAGGATTTTTCGGTCCGCGCGTTGCCAATAGAGATAATCTTCCCAGGCGTGCTCGGAGAAAATGAGCTTCACTCCAACAGCCCCCGTTCCGTCCCTCCGCCTGATTCCAACTCCGCCACCGACTCTAGGAGCCGACGGACATTCTTCGGGCTACGCAAGAGGTAAGCAGTTTCCTCAAGGGCCTGGTAGTCTTCCAGGGAGAGCAGCACGACAGAGCGCTGATTTTTGCGAGTGATAATGACAGGAGCGTGCTCGTCCATGCCGGAAACGCTCCGCTTATTTCGGCCTACCTTCTTTCTCTCTTCATTCAAGTGCAAACCGCTGTAAGCTGATACCCGTCCATGTCCCAAGGTCTGAGGTTTCCTTCGATCCGCGTCCAGGCTGTCGGGCCGTGTAAGTGATAGAGTTCAGCCGCCCGACCAAAAAAGCCCTGTCTCCCCAGCAGATCTTCCTTCAGCTCCCCTACCCCGACGCGGGCTGACGGGGCACCTGTCCCTTAGCAAGATGAATCCAGGACTTCATAATACACCTCCTGTGGTTTGATTTAGATGCAGTGGACAGCACTGGGGAGCGTATGTATGAGGCCGAGCTGTATCGGCTGAAAGGAACGCTGACGCTTCAGTCCGAAGTCTTTGATCCCCGACCCCTGACCCCCAAGGCGAAGCCGAAGCATGTTTTCACAAGGCCATCGAGATTGCGCGCAAGCAGCAGGCGAAGTCGCTGGAACTGCGCGGTGATGAGCCTGAGCCGGCTACGGCAGCAGCAAGGCAAGAAAGAGGAGGCCCGGCAGATGCTGGCGGAGATCTACGGTTGGTTCACCGAAGGGTTTGATACAACTGACTTGCAAGACGCTAAGGCGTTACTCAAAGCCTTGGCATGAGCAGACAAGGAACTTTTAGAGTGGCTTTCAATTGCATGAGTCCTCTGTAGGGGCGATCCTTGTGATCGCCCGGTGGGGAGACCGCAGGCAATAGGGAGAATGCAAGATTCGCCCCTACTGCCGACATGAGGACGGACGTATCTGAGTGAGAACCGCTGCGGTGATTGAGCTGTCAGCAGAGATCGCTGCCTCTACGCCGCCTCCGCTGCCGCCGCCCAGACCCGATATGGCCCCAGCCGGGTCATTAACGTCACAGCTATCAGGGTGGCTACGGCAAACCCTCCTAGCACCAGCCGGTACGAGCCGGTGGCATCGAACCCCATCCCCATCAGCGGCGGGCCGATCACCCCACCCAGGGCAAAAACGGCAAAGGCATATCCAAAGATCTCGCCGAAGGCGCGCAGGCCAAAATAGCGGCTCACTGCATAGGCCATGAGGTCGCCTTCCGCACCCAGTCCCATGCCCAAAAGAATAGCTCCGGCAAATGCTAGGCCCCCCGCTGTCCCGCTCCACAGGAGCACAATCCCCAGCGTCACTCCACAGAAGAAGCAAACCGCTACGGACGAAGCGAGAAAATAGTCCAGCAAATACCCGGTTCCTATTCTTCCCGCCAGCATCCCTCCGCCAAGGAGTGAGGCGGCCAGGGCCCGCACTCTAGACGGAGACGCCACGGTCCGTGAGCAAGGGCACGAGGTGCAAGATGCAGCCGTGGAGACTGACTGAGACGAGGAAAAAGGCGCTGGTCATGAACCAGAAGGTGCCGGTGTGCCAAGCCTCGCGGCCGCTCATCCCCGGCTCCGGGCCATGCCTTATGGCTGCTCCGGTAGGTGCGCCTGTCTCGCCGTCAGGCCACAATCCCAGCATCTGTGGCGTTTCCTTGAGAAACAGCCCGACCACCGGGCTGGCAATCACAATGACCAGCAGGCCCAGGAACACATAGGCGTGGCGCCAGCCCACTGCGGCGATGCAGGCTTGCGCCAGCGAGGGCATGATGAACGCGCCCACGGAGGTGCCGGCTCCTGCTAGCCCCAGCGCCAGGCCGCGCTGCTTGTCAAACCAGCAGGAGATCACTTTCGCGTAAGGCACCGGTGTCGTGCCACCGGCCACAATCCCGATGACCAGATAGAGGGCATAGAGGTGCCAGAGATGGGCCGAGAGGAAGGCAAAGGAGACGATGCCCGTGCCAAAGAGCAGCAGCGAGGGCACAATCACTTTGCGTGCGCCCCAGCGATCCACCAGCAGACCGACCAGCGGCAGTGCTCCACTCGCCGCCAGATTCGCGAGGGCAAACGCCAGCGAGATGTCGGTCCGGCTCCAGCCAAACTCCTGGCTCAGGGGCTTGAGGAACACGCCAAAGGTAAAGGCGATCATCGGGCCATAGTGCAAGAACAGTCCGATCCCTGTCACCAACGCGATCCACCAGCCGTAGAAAACTTTGCCTTTCTTTTGCCCTGCGGTTGCCC
>JBGPOI010000563.1:0-3528 GCA_041487975.1 Binatia bacterium
CCCGCTGAACCGGGACCCCGGTCTGTTCTACATCAAGGTTGCGTTAGGATCGCGGGTGGACTTCCGCCTGACCGGTGAGGCCATCGACGATGTGCTGTGGCATCTGCGAGAAGACGGCCTCCACTCCGGGGAACTGGCGCAGGCTAAGAAACATCTCCTCCTCGATTTGTTTCTCGAGCAATCGTCTATTGGTGCTCGGGTCAGACGGCTGGCGCAATACGGTGCCCTCTCTGCCCTCCCGCAAGCGCAGCACTACACGGATGACATCCGAGCGGTGACCGAAGCAGACGTGCGGCGCGTCGTCAGCGCCTACTTTGCGCCGGAGAATCGTGTGGCGGGGATCACCGGAGTGGCGCATCAGGAGGGAGTACGCCAGCACAAGGAGGAACACACCCGATGAAGTGGAAACGGCTCATTCGTCTCGCTGCGGGACTTCTCCTTTTCCTCGTGCGGCCCTCTGCGGTATGGGCCTTTCACAATTGGCAGCGGGTGCAACTGCCAAACGGACTCACCTTGCTCGTCGTGGAGAAACCTGGCGCTCCGGTGGTGTCTGTGACGCTCCTGGTCAACCAGGGGGCGACTAGCGACCCGCCGGGAAAAAGCGGCCTGGCCTTTCTCACTGCGCATTTGCTTGCTGAAGGCACACGCCAGCGGTCTGGCGACCAGATTGTCGAGCGTATTGCGGCTCTGGGAGGAGAGTTTGTTGAAGAGGTCAGTGCCGACTTTACGACCCTCGACTGGCCTTTCTTGAAAGAAGACCTTACTCCAGCGTTAGAGGTGCTGGCGGACATAGTCCAGTACCCCGTCTTTCCCCAAGCAGCGTTCGACCAGGCGCGAAACGCGCGGCTCGCCGAGCGCGAAGCCGAGAAACAGGAGACACCTGAGGCGTTGGTGTTGCGCCACTTTTTTGGTCGCGGTCCCTACGGACTCCCGCTGTCTGGAGATGTCACCTCCTTGAAACAGATTGTGCGGGAGGATGTGATCCGGTTTTATCGCCAGGCGTACCGTCCCGAGGAGACCGTCCTCACCGCTGCCGGCGACGTTACACTGGAGGAGATCGCTGCACTGGTGAAGAAGAACTTTGGCGACTGGTCTGCCGCAGAAAAGACAACGGATGCTTCTCTCTCGCTATCGATCAGACAGGAGCCTGCAGCTTTGGTGATCAATCGTCCGTTGGTACAGGCCAGCGTATATCTGACCTTCGTCAGCCCGCCAGCCGCCAGCCCTGACACACCAGCGCTTTCCCTGCTCTCCCATTTGTTAGCAGGCAGTGCGGAAAGCCGGCTGGGACAGAAGCTCCGCGAGCAGAAGGGATGGACCTACGGAGTCCGGAGTGAGGTGGAAGCCTGGCGTCAGACTGGCCTGTTTTCTCTTACCATGAGCGTTCCGTACGAGGTGGTGCTGCCGGCTTTAGAAGAAGCCGTCCGTGAGCTTGTCCGTGTGCGGACAATCCTTGTCCCGGAGGAAGAACTGCAGCGGGCGAAGCAGGAGTTCCCTGCCCGTTTCTACTTTGAGACTGAGAGCGTTCGAGATATTTCGCACTTTCTTGCCGTGCACGAGGCCTTCACTCGGGGGCACGAGCCGCCCGATCATGCTCTGGCAGCCCTACAGAGAGTCACGGCAGAGGAGGTTCAGAAGGTCGCCCGTAGGTATCTCGATCCCCAGAAAGCTGTGGTGACTGTCGTGGGCGACCGACAAGCCCTTGAGAAGTACGCGCCGTACCTGATCCAGGGAAAACTACCGCAGTGGGGCTCTACAGACTCGGGAAAGGAGGAGGAGAGATGACGCGGCGAGCGAAGATCGGGCCCGCGCTCGTCTTGTTAGCGGTGGCAGGCACGGCTACCGCAGTGGCTGTGCTGGTGCAACACGGGTTCAGCGCCCGGGACCAGCCGACGGCCATCGAGGCGTTTATTGCGCGCTGGTTGCGCCATCTGAAACAGAAGAGGGCCATGCTTACGGATGACGAGGGAATAACAATGACGCGACAAACAATGAAGAACTGTTGGAGTTTGCTGTGGCTGGTCGCGATTTTCGCGAGTGCCTATCTCGGTGCGTTGACCGCTCAAGCCGAAGAGGCACCGATGGCCAGCATGGAGACAGGCGGCGGCGCTTCGCAGGCTGCGAGGCGGGCTGCGAGCATGACTGAAATTATGGGCGCTCCCGGCCTGGTACCCTTCGATATCATGACCGGGCAGGCCGGGAAATGGATGGTCGGCTATCAGTTCATGTTCGAAAAGATGGACGGCAACCTCGTCGGAACCGACGACATCAGCGAGGCGAAGATTCTTAAACGCTTCTTTGCCACGCCCACCGACATGACGATGCAAATGCACATGGGGATGGTTATGTACGCCCCGACCGATAGGCTCACGCTCATGGCGTTGCTCCCGTACACCCGCAAGGAAATGAACCACCTCACCGTCGATGGCGCGCGCTTCGCCGAACGAACCGAAGGAGTCGGCGACATCGAACTGCGCGGCATATATTCCGTCTATGAAACGAAGGAACCTCGTCAGTGGCTTCTGTTGAATGGCGGGGTCGGCCTGCCTACCGGCTCGATCGACGCGAAGATGGGCGGAATGCGGCTCGAATACCCGATGCAGATCGGGTCGGGAACATTCTCGTTGCTGCCAGGCTTTACTTATCTGGGGCAAGCATTGCCGTGGGGTTGGGCCGCAGATTTTGGTTCAACGGTGCGGCTCGGCCGGAACCACAACGGCTACAGACTCGGGAACCGTTACCAGGCGAGCGTTTCGATCACGCGAGAACTCGCGAATTGGGTGAGCTTATCAGGGGGCGCTCGTGGCGAGTTCTGGGAAAACATTCGCGGGTCGGATTCTCTGCTCGATCCCACCGATGAGCCCACGAAGGACCCGAACCTACAAGGCGGGAAGCGCCTCAGTGCCTTGTTGGGAATCACTTTTCATCCTCAGAATGGGCTCCTCAAAGGTCAGCATTTTCACGTCCAAGCCGAGGTGCCAGTCGTGCAATCTTTGGACGGCCCGCAACTGCAAAGGAGCTTTATCGTCCGGTTCGGTTGGCAGTTGGAATTCTGACCCTATTATATGTACGAGGCCGCCGCATAACACAGATCGCAGGGAGAACACTTTTGCCGTCACGTTGGGGTGCATGACAATTTCTTGGCCATTTGGCTGTTGGTAGCCCTTTTCTTTTTTTTCTACCTATTAGATCCTAAAGGAGGGTCGGCGACCGGGTCGTCGTGCACACGACGGGGAAAGGAGACTCGTTGACGGCTGGTGAAATCCACTTCTCGTCGGCTGGCGAGGCTTAGGGCCATGAGGGGATGAAACACAGCCCGACGAAGCCGTAGCTCTTCCACTGTGACGAGGGTCCGCATAGACCAAGCTGCTTTGCTATAGAAGCGGTCCTACGTAGGCAGATAGGTCTATCATACGTAGCGATTTGCAAAAGCAGGAAGAAAGACAGAGAACTTTCTCACATCTAAGAAAATAGCGCGTTGTCCTGCTTTTTTTCGCGTGTTGTCCAAGAATACCATCTGGCATAGCG
>JBGPOI010000564.1:0-3525 GCA_041487975.1 Binatia bacterium
ACACGGCGACGCGCCGGAGCGGAGTCGCGCCGCGGCACGGACTTTCCCGGGGAACTTTCTGTTCTCGACTGGCCCCAACACGCAAGGCGGAGGGAAGCGGAACACGCTGGGTCATTACGACGTGCCGATGCGCGATTGCACGGTCATCCTCGACAACGCAGTGATTATCGAGCGCGGTAAGTTTGTCGATCTACAGATGATCGTCCCGCGCGTGGCGCGGTGAGAGCAGAAACTACGGGAGGTAAGCAATGGGACGGTTGGACGGGAAAGTGGCAATTATCACCGGCGGAGCGGGCGGTATCGGCATCGCCGCCGGTCAACTCTTTGTCGGCGAGGGAGCGCGCGTGCTTTTGGTCGATCTCGGCGAGAAACCGCTGCAACAGGCCGTGCAGCGCATTGGCAGCGAGGCGGTCAGTTACGCGGTCGCCGATGTCACCCAACCAGAGCAAGTTCAACGATATGTCCGTACGGCCGTCGAGCGCTACGCCGGCATCGATATCTTCCTCAACAACGCCGGCATTGAAGGGGTGGTGCAACCGATCACCGACTATCCCATCGACGTCTTTGACCAGGTGATGGCGGTCAACGTGCGCGGGGTCTGGTTGGGGCTCAAGTATGTGATGCCGGAGATGCAGAAGCGTGGTGGCGGCAGTATCGTCATCACTTCATCGGTGGCGGGGATTCGCGGGACAGCCGGCGTCTCGGCTTATATCACCAGCAAACACGCAGTGATCGGCATGATGCGTACGGCCGCTCTCGAGGGCGCGCCGCTCGGCATCCGCGTCAACACCGTCAATCCGGCTCCCATCGAGACCCGCATGATGCGGTCCCTGGAAGAAGGCTTCGCTCCCGGGTCGGCCGAACAGGCCAAGCAGCGCATCGCCGCCACCGTTCCGCTGCAACGTTACGGGTCCCCTGAAGAGGTCGCTCACGTGATGTTGTTCCTGGCCAGCGATGAGAGCCGCTACTGCACCGGCGGTGTCTACATGGTCGATGGCGGCATTTCGGCGAGGTAGGGGGGAGAGAGCAGGAGGGTCTCGGCCCATCCTCCAGCTTCTCTCCTCACCCCGTCACCGCCCTGACCGGCAGCACCATCATCTGCAGACCGGCGAACTGCAAGCGCCGCTGGAGGGTGAAGGCGGCCTGGTTGTGTAACACCTTGTGCCAGAACCGCTCTTGCTCGAAGATGAGTTTTCCGGCAAAGAACACCATTCGTGGGAAGCGTTGCGCCACTTCGTGCGCGAGATGTTCCAGTTCGTCGATGGGATCGGTCCCTAGCGCATACCAATACTCCGCGTACAAGCCCTGTCGCTTGACGAAGGTCACATAGCGCTCCAGATTCTCTTCGGTCTGGCGACGTAAGTTGTCGATCTCTTCCCGCCCTTTAAACCGGTTGGAGTCAATCACCCCCACTGATATAAACACAAAGTTTTTGAAGTGGGTGCCGAACAGGCGGGGCACTGCCAGCATTGCGTGAATCCCCAGGCCATTGAAGCCGTTGACAAAAAACACCGCAGTCGGCGCCTTGGTATCGCGGGCAGGCACCACAGGCACCTCTTCGGGGAGGGGCAATTCCAGCAAGATTTCATCGAGCCGACGCAAAGCGTTTTCCGCCTCGTGATAATGGTAGTTGATGTAGAGACAGAGCCCGATCACCGCCGAGGTGAGCACCACTGTCACCCAGCCGCCGGCGCTGAACTTGAGGGAGACGGTAGCGACCAGAATACCCGAGGTGAGCACCAAACCAGTACCGTTGATCGCGAGGTGTTTGTGCCAGGCCGGATCGCGCTTCCGTACCTGCCACCAGTGACGGGACATACCCAACTGCGAGAGCGAGAAGGTCAAGAACACGTTGATGCTGTATAACACCACCAAAACACGGACATCCCCATTGGTGGAGAACAACAGCGCCAGCGCCGCTCCACCCATCAGCATCACGCCATCTTGAGTGACGAGGCGCTCGCTCAACTGGTAAAATCGGCGCGGCACCCAGGAGTCGAGCGCCATGTTGGCCAGCACCCGCGGTCCGTCGAGAAAGCCCGTCTGCGCCGCGACAAAGAGAATTGCGCCTTCGGACATCATGGTGACAAGGAAAAATGTCGTCCCAAGAGGGACACCGCCCAGATTCCAGCTCTGCACTAATGAGGCGACCAGGGAAGCATTGAGCGTCTTGCCGGCCTGCTCCTCAACCCGGGCGAGTAGATACGTGAGCAAAAGGCCACTGGCGGTGAACGCTAACGACGTCGCCATGTAGATCATCGTGCGCTTGCCCGTCTCAACCCGCGGCTCGCGCAGGATCGGCAGCCCATTGCTCACCGCCTCGATCCCGGTGTACGTGCCCCCACCCAAACTGTAAGCGCGCAGCAGAATCAGGGCCATTCCCATCACTCCCAGTTCTTGCAAACTGATCTGCGATTCCTGGAAGGAGCTGGCAATGACCGCGGGCGCCGTGTCGAGATGGATCACAATGCCGTACGCGATGACGACGATATGGGTGAGCAGAAAAACCAAAAAGATGGGCACTAGCACCGTTACCGACTCTTTCACCCCGCGCAGGTTGAGCACGATCAAGAGCCCGATCGCCAGCGCCGCTGCCCACAGTTTATAGGGCTGATAGGCTAGTGGCAGAAAGCTGAAGACCGCATCCGCGCCGCTGGCGATCGAGATGGTGATAGTCAGCACGTAGTCCACCAGCAGGGCGCTCCCGGCCACCAAGCCGGGGTAACGGCCGAGCAGCTTGGTGGCAACCAGATAGCCACCACCGCCAGTGGGGAAGAGTTCGATGATCTGCGAGTAACTGGCCGAGATGACAAAGACGGTCAGGGCCATGAGCAGGGCCAAGACCAACGCCAGGAAGGTATGAGAGCCGAGCGCCAGGAACGCCTCTTCAGGGCCGTAGCAAGACGAGGAAAGACCGTCAGAGCCCAGCCCAACCCAGGCGAGAAAAGCCACCAAGGAAACATGGCGGAAGACATCGGGCGCCAGCGGATCCTTGGCTTTGCCGATCAAGAACGTACGCAGCCGTTCCCACCGGGCCGGAGGAGAAGAGGAAATTTGGTTTGTTGTGTCAGCGTTATGAGGAGGTTCTGCCTCCGGGTCAGTCAATGTCACGCGTATCCCTTCCGCCCACCCCTACACTCCATATGAGCAGGCGGCAGGGAGGAATCAGGCAAGATCTGTTCCATTATGTTGGCGATGGCCAATGCGTTTTCCCTACTGCCTCGTAGTCAAGTGTCCGGTGAGGCAAAATTTTTTGTATCTTACCAGGCAGTTCACATTAGCTGTCAAGTGGCTGCCCCCTGGAGAGCCGCGCCCTCCCCTCGTGCCAACGCACTGCCGCCTTCCATATCCCCATCGCCGGTAAGAGGAAAAGTCTCGTAAGAGGATTCTTTCAGAGAGGAAACTTAGGTTCCTCCCCTCACTTGTTGCTCAATCTTCTTGAGCTGCGGCGCCTCAGCCAACGCGATCAGGCTATCGCCAGACTCGATCCGCGCTCCTGGTGCGGGGTGAAAGAGCATTTTGCCG
>JBGPOI010000565.1:0-3519 GCA_041487975.1 Binatia bacterium
GCTGAAAATCGACCGAGTTGGTCAGCGGCACCCAATGCTCGACCGGGAAGTCAGCAACTTGAACGGTACGGAAGACGAGTTGAGACTCGGCAAACCCGACGAAGCTTGGGACAGCGAAGAGCGGTTCGGGTCCGTTGAATGCCCAGATCAATCCCCACTTCTCGGCGGTGGGGAACTTGAACAGACGCGCCTGGTCGGGAATGCGATCGCTGGCAGGAATCTTCGTGCATCTTCCGTCCGCGCCATACTGCCAGTGATGGAAGGCGCAACGGATGTCGTTGCCGACCACCTGGCCGACACTCAGGTCAGATCCCAGGTGACGGCAGAAGGCGCTCAGCACGCGCGCCTGGTCGTCTTCTCCGCGATACAGCACTACCCGACCATCGAGAAAATCCTTGCCGACGACTTGGCCGCACTCGAGTTCGCGGGAGAAACCGAGGGCGTACCAGTTTTGGTCGTACCCATCCGGCCCTTGCGTGGACATCGTCGCATTCTGTCGTTTCCTCGTCGTCTGTGACATTCGTCTTCTCCTTACTTAAAGCGAACCAAATGGCATTGGTACACAATCAGCGTAGCGTGCGCTGTGCGCACGCCTGCACTGTATGAGGAGCGGCCTGATCTCCTGTTGATATTGCTTGATTCCCTCTGTCGAGCCGAACTTGCGCTGGTAGCATACCGCCATTCAGCGGGCTACGGCAACCTGCTGTACAGTTCCAGACCTCGGACTCCGGACTGACAGACTCTTAGACTTCCTTCAAGTATTTGTCGGCTGTCCGCTCTCGCGTGTCGCCGCAGGCGGCGTGCCGGTGTCGAGCTTTTCCACCTTGACCTTGGCAATGCGTCGGCCGTCCATTTCCACAATCGTGAGCCGGTAGCCCTCGTGGAGCACACTTTCTCCACCCTTGGGGATGCGCTCCAGGCGGGCCAAGAGCAAGCCTGCGAGGGTGCGGTAAGAAACGGTCTCCTCTAAGGGCAGGTGGTGCTGTTCTTTCAGGTCGCTGAGCGTGACCCCGCCTTCGACCAGCAGTACCCCTTCGCTAATCTCCCGCACCGGCTGGTCCTCATCCACATCGAACTCATCGCGGATCTCGCCGACAATTTCCTCGAGCACGTCCTCGATGGTGGCGAGGCCGATGACCGTGCCGAACTCGTTGACTACGACGGCCATGTGGGCGCGACGCACCTGGAGTTCGCGCAGGAGGTGACTGATCTGCATCGAGTCAGGCACGAAGTAAACGGGGTGGAGGAAATCGCGCAGCGATGCGGTCTGCCCCTGTTCTTGTGCGCGTAGCAACTCCTTGATATGAACAATGCCGATGATGCGTTCGAGGTCTTCCTCGTACACTGGCATACGCGAGAAGCCGCTGGCAATCATTTCATGGAGGGCATCGGCGCACGATGTCTGGACTTCCAGCGCGTGAATCTCGGTACGGGGGGTCAACACTTCTCGCACCGAGGTGTCGGCGAAGTCGAAGACGCTATGGATGAACTCTTTCTCCGTATCGTCGAATACTCCCTTCTGTGCGCCTTCGCGGATGAGGTACTTCACCTCTTCCTCGGATACGAGCGCTTCGGTGGACTTGGCGCCACTGCCAGAGAGGAATAGCAGCACGTTCGACGAAGCCGTGAGTAGTCTGACGACGACAGAAAACATGCGCGAGAATAGATCCAACGGTCGCGCCACCGCGCAGGCGATCCGTTCCGGATAGCGCAACGCCAAGGTCTTTGGCACCAACTCCCCTAAGACCAATGAGAGATAAGAAATCACTACCACCACAGTGCCAAGAGCGAAGATTCCGCCCCATTCCTGTAAGAAGGAGATGCTGCTTTGTTGAAAAACCGGCTCCAGGTACCTGACCGCTGACGCACCGCCCACGGCCGAGGCGAGTGACCCCACCAGGGTCATGCCTATCTGTGCAGTGGCGAGGAACCGGGCGGAATCATCCTTGAGCCGACCCACCACCTGAGCGGAGGTATGCCCTTGCTCGATCAATTGGTCGATGCGGCTGCGGCGGACGGAGACAATGGCGATCTCTGATCCGGCAAAAAAACCGTTCGCCAAGATCAACAATAGAATCAGCGTGGTTTCTAACCAAAATTTACCTGTCATGCTTTCCTCCCGAACAGCCTCAACCCTACCACAGTGTAGGTCTGGACTCACTCGCCTTTGACGATTATGAAGAAAGCAATCAGCAATCAGTGGTCAGCAAAACAAGAAGACCGATGGTCTGCAGAAGAAAAGCTGACGGCTGAGAGCTGACGGCTGACTGCTACGTAGTGGAGGACGCGGTTGAGTATCAACGGCACACGCAACAACGGTGGGATTATCATCACCGGCGCTCGGCAAAACAATCTCAAAAACCTCGATATCACCATTCCCCTCAATCAGCTCACCGTGGTCACCGGCGTGAGCGGTTCGGGCAAGTCGAGCCTGGCCTTCGATATCCTGTATGCCGAAGGTCAGCGACGCTACGTCGAGAGCTTCTCGGCCTATGCCCGGCAGTTTCTCGACCGCATGGACAAACCCAAAGTCGAGAAGATCGAGGGCATTCTGCCGGCCATCGCCATCGATCAGAATCGACCGGTGCGGACCTCGCGCTCGACGGTCGGCACCATGACCGAACTGCACGATCACCTCAAGTTGCTGTTCGCCAAAATCGGCGTGCTGTACTGCCGTCAGTGCGGCCAGCCGGTGGAACGCGACTCGGCCGAGTCGGTATTCAGGAAGCTATCGGCAACCTGGCCTGAAGGCACGCGCTTTCTCGTTACCTTCGCCGTTTCTGCGCCTGTGACGCTGCCATGGGTCGAGGTGCGTGATGGGCTGTTGCATTCGGGATTTCATCGGCTCGTCGCAAACGGCAAGGTCCTCGATATCCAGGAACTGCATGAGCGTCCCTCCGACCGCGAGGGTCACTTTACCGTCTTGGTGGATCGTCTGGTGCTGGGCTCACGGCAGAAGAAGCGGATCCACGACTCCCTGGAGCAGGCGTTCCACTACGGTAAGGGGCGCTTGAGCTTGATATTTCCTGACGCGGAGAATGTCGAGCAGCCGTTCTCCGATCAGTTGGAGTGCGCCGCGTGTCGTATCACTTACAGAGAGCCCGTGCCCAACCTGTTCTCTTTCAACAGTCCGCTGGGCGCGTGTGAGAGCTGCCGCGGGTTCGGTCGCACCATCGACATCGACCTTGATCTGATCGTGCCTGACCCGATGCTCTCGCTCAAAGACGGCGCGATCAAGCCTTGGCGCATCAAAGCCGCGCAGTGGGAACGACGCGAACTGCTGGCTTTCTGCCAGAAGCAAAAGATTGCGACGACCGCCCCGTGGCAGGATCTGAGCGCGGAGCAGCGACGCCTGGTTATTGAAGGTGACGGTGACTACTACGGCGTGCGTGGCTGGTTTCGCTGGTTGGAGACCAAGACCTACAAGATGCACGTGCGCGTGTTTCTCGCTCGTTATCGTGGTTACTTTCCCTGCGATGCCTGCCACGGCGCTCGTCTCAAGCCTGACGCGCTCCTCTA
>JBGPOI010000566.1:0-3515 GCA_041487975.1 Binatia bacterium
CCCAACACGGCCCCCACCTGCGCAATTTCTCTCACCGGCGCTAGCCGATCGAGCCGGGCCATCAAGGAATCCTGTAGGGTGCTGGGAATCGCCAGCGGGGGGATGGGCGCACCGCCGTGCGCCCCTACATAGCGACCCTCCTCTTCCTGTAATAACCCTGACTCCAACACCATTTTGGTCAGCTCTTCGACAAACAGCGGCACGCCATCGGTCTTGGCCACAATCTGGTGCAGCACCTCAAGCGGCAGCGCCTTCCCGCCGGTGACCTTCGCTACCATCGCCTCGACGTGCTGCCGTCCTAAGCGGCTGAGCGTGAGCGGAGTGAGGTAGGAGCGCGGACCCCAGGGCGGCACGAAGTCGGGCCGAAACGTCAGCACGGTGAACACCCGGGTGGTGGGAATTTGCTCAAGGTAGAGGGTGAGTAACTCTAGCGTGGAGGGATCGGCCCAGTGCAGATCTTCCCAAGCACAGTACACGGCGGCTTTTTCAGCCTCCTCCACAATCCACGTCACCAAGGCTTCCTGGGTCTTTTGCTTCTGCTTCTGCGGACTCAGCGTCAGCGGTGGAGTGCCCTCCGGATGCGGCAACGAGAGCAAGGCGGCTAACAACGGCAGGGTATCAGCCTGGGGGAAGCGATAAGCCGCGAGAGCCTGTCGGAGTTTGCTGAACTTGACTTGGGGTGTTTCATGGGGAGCGAACTGCAAGAGCCGCTGCAGGTGCTCGATGAGGGGAGAGAAGGCGCTGTTCTGGTGATAGGGCGAGCAGCGAAACTCAATCCGTGTCGCGCCCTCGGCACTGACCTGCTCTTTGAGCCCCTGCACTAACCGGGATTTGCCAATACCGGCCTCGCCACTGAGCAGCACGACCTGCCCGGCACCTTCTTTGGCCTGGGCCCAGCGTCGCCGTAATAAGCCCAGTTCTTCCTCGCGCCCGACCAGCGGGGTTAAGCCAGTCCCGACGGCCACCTCAAAGCGGCTCTGCGCCTCACTCTCCCCCACGACCCGATACACCGCCAGAGGGATGGAGATGCCCTTGAGCGTCTGTGGCCCCAGATTCTGGCACTCGAACAAGCCTGCAACCAACTGCTGCGTGGCTGCACTGAGCACCACGGTGTCGGGCTCGGCGTGTCCTTGCACGCGGGCGGCAAGGTTGGGGGTCTCCCCCAAGGCGAGCTGCTCACGCTTTTCTCCGCTGCCGATTTCGCCGACCACCACGGGGCCGGTGTGAATACCGATGCGTATTTGTAGGGGCGCACGGCTGTGCGCCCCTACGGTTAACTGTAGCTGAGCGTTGAGATGTGGCAGTTCTGCGAGGATACCTAACCCCGCCCGCACGGCCCGCGACGCATCATCTTCATGCGCCGCCGGATAGCCGAAGTACACCAAGAGCCCATCGCCCAGATACTGCGCAATATGCCCGTCAAAGCGGCCAATCACTGCAGCGCACGTTTGTTGATACGCACGCACCACCTCACGCAGTTCTTCGGGGTCGAGTTGCTCGGAGAGCGCGGTTGAGCCCACCAGGTCACAGAACATCACTGTCAACTGACGTCGCTCGGCCTCCCGCGCTCCGCGCGCAGAGTCTAGAGTCTGGCGTCTAGTGTCTAGTGTCTGAGGTGTTTCTTGATTCTCCGATTCCCCGATTCTCCGATTCTCCGATTCCTTCTTTGCCGTGCCCCCCGTCCAGACCAAGACCTCGCCGTCCTCATCCAGCGCCAGCCGTTTGGCCTTGATAATCTCGCCTTTGAGATCGTCCAGGTAGTCATCGTCCAGGGCAAAGCGGCGCTTGAGCGCCCGATAGGTCACCCGCCCCTCGCGCTGGAGCAGCTCCAGCACTTGTGTCAGGATTTCATCAAACGTCATTGGAGGGCTGTCCTTTTCTGCTCATTCTGCCCGAGCGCAGAATGGCTCACGAGATCACCCGCTTTTCACAGATGTATATGCGAACCGAGCGGCTGTCAGCGTAGCACAGTGGGACCTGACCCTTGAAGAGGCTGTGAGAAGTGAAGTCGGGTGGGTCGCGACCCACCCGACAAGGCTCATTGGCACGCACCTGGACTCTGCCGCTTGAACTCGACTAACAGAACTGTCCCTGGCTCGGTCGTATTGACGCAGCGGAATTCGTCAAAACACCCCCCGCTATTTGTCATCACCACACAGAATCTGCCTACGTCCGTGAGACCGAAAGCGGGGACGTTGACGAGGCAATCCATGCCGTTCTTGACGCCTCCCGGGCGAAACGTACAGGTGCCATCGATGTCAAGTTCGAGCGCCGGTCCAAGCGGGGAGGACAAGGGAGTGTTGAGCACCGCGTGCCCGGTAAACCTATTGTCGTCCTTCATAAACAGAGTGCCCGCAGCGGCTGTCGGAATTGGTGGAGGCCCGAATCCAGTGGTGGCGGGCACAAGTTGGCTCCAACTCCAGTCTCCGCGCAGTGGACTTTTTTGTTTGTCGGCGCCGGCGCTGCTGACCGCTATGCCTATGACAAGGATCGAGATGAGGCCCAGGCCGCTGAACAAGTAGAGAAACTTCTTCATACTGATCTCCTTTTTAGTGTTGAGTTGAATCTCCCTCTCCGTTGCTGCATCTCTTGCCGGTATTACAGAAGCACCCCGACCCTCAAGGGACATCACCTCCTTTTCTGTGGAAAATTTCTCCTCACATTTTTTGAAGGTTTAGTAGCGACTTTAGTCGCTTGTCAGGTAGCAAGGACGACTGAAGTCGTCACTACGGACCCTGAAATTCATTCCTGACAGAACTGTAGGGTGGGTCATGACCCACCCTACTTCACTCCCGCTCAGTGCGAATTTCGCTATGACACAGCCGCTTGAAAGTTTCCGGAGAGCCTCTAAGAGCGGAAGAAGTGCGCGGTAGCGAGACCCACTGCTGGTGCATCTGGATGGTGATGGTCTGGCGCCTAACGTTCGGCTGAGGGGCGCGGCGCTTTTTGCCGTGTCCCTCTCGAAGCGGTGATTAGGCAAAATCGTCTTTAACCGTGTCTGACCCCATATCCCCATGAAGTATTGCCAGGTTTTACTAGCTACACGGCGGTTGTTGTAGTTGCGTGATTAGGTCCAAAAGGTCAGTTTCTTGCCACAGTTCCGCTATCTGTCCCTTTTCTATGCGGAAAAGGTCGTTGCCGGTAAAGATGACTTTGCACCCTGTGGGAGCAAAACCCAGTAACTCCCCGGTGTGAACTCCACTCGCAGTCCATCTGACCTCAACGAGATGGCCGTTAGAAAAGACCACATCGTGAATAACTCCAAGCTCACTAAACCCCGCATTCAGGGCACTTGAAGCGTCCTTGACAGGTTGAGTCCCACCCAAAGAGTCTTGACCGGGCGCCAGCGCGCGCACAAAGCCATAATGCCAGA
The DNA here is from genome assembly GCA_041487975.1 of Binatia bacterium. Lineage (GTDB taxonomy): Bacteria > Desulfobacterota > Binatia > Bin18 > Bin18 > JACQEL01. The sequence continues at coordinate 3,374 of JBGPOI010000566.1, forward strand.
CAAAATCACTGCGCAGAAGCTGATCAGCTACCGCAAGGTCGAAGTCAATGAAAATACAGAAATGAAAACACTCGGCAATTTGTGTTTTTCCCCCAAACCCCCCGGCTTGCGCTGGGGCGACGACCACAGCGGCCAGCAGTAG
>JBGPOI010000567.1:0-3513 GCA_041487975.1 Binatia bacterium
ACGACACCCCATCCCGGCCCTGGTAAGTGGTGTACATATTGTCCTGGCCCTTGGGATAATCGAACTCCGTGGTGCCGCCCTGCACCACCACATACGTGTCAGCCTGCTCACCGAAGTACAGTTCGGGACGGTCGATGCGCATCTCCAGCGGCGACGCGGGCGGAATATCCTTGATGTAAAAGAGTGGTAACCCTTCTTCATCGAACCGATTCACGGGACTCATGGCCAGGCCATAGCCGTGGGTAAACTTGAAATGCTGATTGATCCACGTTTGTGCTTCCGGGGAGAGCCGGGACTGATTGAGCTCGCGGCCCGATAACAGCACCTGCTGGTAGGTGCCGTTGAACGTGTAGCGATCGACATCCACATCGTGGAAGTCGTAGTATAAACGGATCTCCTGTAATTGCCGGTACGTCTCAAGCAGGGGACGCGGATCCCACCAGCGGATGTTCTGAATCGTGGCGCTGTTTGCTGCCACTACCTCCGGCGTTAACGCGCCGGCGGCCGGAAATGGGAGGCGACTGATCTGATCGAGCCCAAACCCATACCGCGTGGCAGCAATGGTATGGGCGATATACGGCGACTCGAGTCGCAATTCATCGGGTTTGACGCGGTAGCCTTGAAAAAGGCTCGGGACGATCCCACCTCCCACCGACACCCCGAACACCACGACCGCCGCCACTACCGGCAAACGGATACTCCGCAACACGAAGTTGGCGGCGCACAACGCCGTGGCGATCAAAGAGAGACCTGCGAGGCCCATGAGGAGCGGTAAGCGCACCTGCACGTCGGTATAGGCAGCGCCGAAGACGATCTCGTTGTTACTCAAGAGGAGAGCGTATCGTTGCAGCAAGTAGTCACCCGCTTTGACGAGAAAAAACAGAGAGAACAGGGCAGAAAGATGGCGAATGGCGGGAGCCCCGAGCTGCGGAAAACCGGGCTTGAGATCGATGGCGCCGCGACCCCAATACACAGCCGTGGCACTCACGGCAGCAAGCATGATGATCAGCAGTGCCCAATCCCGCACCACGCCGTAGACGGGGAGCGCAAAGATATAAAACCCGAGATCGTGCCCCAACACTGGAGCGACACGCTCAAACGGCACGGCGTAGCGCCATTTGAGAAACAGCTCCCAGTTACTGGCCTGCACCAGGCCAAGCACAAGGCTGAGCACGGTAGCAAACACCAACACTATCGTTCGCCAGGGAAGCGTCTCGGGGGAGAACTCGATCACTTCAGGCAGCCCTTCGCTGTCACGAGGGTTTATGACCAAGCGAAGTTGCCGTGCTCGCAGTGTAGGAGTGCGTGCGGCGAGCAGTCCGTTGCCTGCCAGCACGACCCAGGAGACGCCAGCCGCGACCCCGAAAGCGGCCACCTTCGCTTTCCAGACGGTGACAAAGACAGTGCCGAAGCCAAGACTATCGAACCACAGCCAATCAACGAGAAAGCCACTCAAAGCGGTGAAAGCAACGACCACCGCGATAAGCAATAGGAAGAGCACCAGGGCAGCAGTCCGTCTCATGGCGATACGACGACCCACCCCGATACAGAACCGTCACCCGTGTCAAGTATCGGCTCATTGATCCGGGAGAAAGTAGGAGTCATAACGGTAGCGAGTTCAGCCAGACGCACGTTAAATGCACGCCCAGTAGCTGATTGCGCTCCTGCGCCGCCCGCGACGGAGAATAGAGGAGTGAGGGACATGATACACACTAAATCAGAAGAGTAACACAGGGAGTGGCCCATGCCAATGCTTTCCTCACTCAATCGCCCGCAGCGTTCTTCGATCTTTGGTCGCTAGCATGGTGGTCCTGGAGAGTAATAAGACAGCATCTCTCAGGCGAGGTCCTCGTAATCCCACATCGCGGGTAAGGAGATAGCCGTCGGCAGAGGCGATATGATATTCATTATAAGAAGAGTCACTCTCGCACTTTCTCAACCGAGAGGGCGTTGAGGTGCGGCAAGGGAAGAGAGCAGGAGAATCTCTCGTGCAGCTACGTCGCATTATCCACCTCGATATGGACGCGTTCTACGCGGCGATCGAGCAGCGGGATTTTCCTGAACTGCGCGGCAAGCCCCTGATCGTCGGCGGTGATCGTAATCGTGGGGTGGTGGCGACCGCGTCGTATGAGGCTCGGCCCTATGGTATTCACTCGGCGATGCCTATGGCCCAGGCGCTCAAGCTCTGTCCACAGGCGCTCGTGGTGCCGCCGCGACGGGAGCGTTACGTCGAGGTCTCACGCCAGATCTTTACGATTCTGCGGTCGTTCACTCCGCTGGTCGAACCGCTGTCGTTGGATGAAGCGTTCCTCGATGTGACCGCCAGTGAGGGCCTGTTCGGCACGGTCCGCGAGATTGCCCAACAGATCAAGACACGCATTCACGACGAGACGCAACTCACTGCCTCGGCCGGAATAGCGCCGAACAAGTTCGTCGCCAAAATTGCCAGCGACATGAGAAAACCTGATGGCTTAGTCGAGGTGCAAGCCGACGAGATCCTCGCGTTCCTCCATCCCTTACCGGTAACAAAGATCTGGGGGGTCGGCCGGGTCACTGCTCATACCCTGCATGGTCTGGGGGTACAGACCATCGGCGATCTGGCGCGGTTCAGCCGCGAGACACTGGTGGCCCGTTTCGGTTCGCAGGGCGAGCGCTTGTGCCAACTCGCCCACGGCCGCGATGAGCGACCGGTAGACCCCGACCAAGAGATTAAATCGCTGGGCGAAGAGGAAACCTTCGCCGTGGATCTGGCGCGGGATAGCGAGGTACACGCCGCGCTCCTGCGTCAAGCGCAAACGGTTGCGCAACGGCTGCGCACCCGTGGTCTTGCCGGTCACACAGTCACGGTGAAAATCAAACTCGCCGAGCGTCTCGGAGAGGGGCGATTCCGCGGCTACACGCGCAGCCATACCTTGCCCTCTCTAACCAGTGATGCGCAGGAGATCTACCAGGTGGCGCTCGTACTGTACGCCGCCGTCCCGCGGCGCGGACTCAGAGTGCGTTTGGCCGGGATCTACGCCAGTGGCCTGGAACCCGAGGGCCACGAGACGCAGCTCTCTTTGTTTGCTCAACCTCAAGGTCAGCTCGATAAACGCCGTCAGCTCGGCCAGCTCCTCGACCGGCTCACTGCGCGTTATGGCGAAGGCGTGATTCGCCTCGGTGAGACGCGCGGGGATCACCCTCCTCGTCAGCGTGACCCAGCCTCGTTCAGAAAGGAAGAAGTTCTTGCTCCGTTGACGACCGGGAAAAAATCCCGCTAAAAGAAGCGATCAGCTATCAGTAGTCAGCCTTCAGCAAAAACAAGAAAGACTACCGATCTTAGTTCCCTTTTCAGGCTGATAGCTAATCGCTGATGGCTGACTGCTACAAAAAGGGGGTCGTCTATGAAAGTGCTGTTCGAGAAAAAAGGCTCCATCGCTTACGTTACCATCAACCGACCAGAGCGGCTGAACGCCTGCGACTTCGAGACCTACGAAATGCTGGCGCAGATCTGGCGGGAATTTCGCGATGATC
>JBGPOI010000568.1:0-3510 GCA_041487975.1 Binatia bacterium
CGGCAGCCGGCAAAATCGCTCTCCTTCTTGGGGCAGCTCCGGCAGGGTTCCTGCATCCAAGCCTCGCCGCGAAAGGCGTTGAGCGCAGGGGACTGCTGCCAAATAGTGGTCAGGGATTGCTGCTGGACACTGTCAAAATGCAGCCCGGGAATGACATGAGCCGCGTGGCACGGCAACACTTCACCGGTGGGCGTAATACACATGTACGTCCGCGCCCACCCACCCATACAGGCTTTGGGCTCCTCGGAAAAGTAGTCCACCTGTACGAAGGCGACCTCCATGGTCCCGCGATACCGCGCACGCGCCGCACGCGCTATCTCCTCCGCCCGGTCTCTCTGCGCCCGAGTCGGCATCAGCGCACTGCGATTGGTTAGCGCCCAAGCGTAGTACTGCGAGTTGGCCAATTCCAGCCGTTGAGCGCCGAGGTCAGCCGCCTGGGCGATCAGCTCCGGGACATGGTCGAGGTTGAGTCGGTGGAGCACGACGTTCAGCGTCAGCGGAAAACCGAGCTGCTTAATGAGGCGGGCAACGGCAAGTTTCTTGTCGTATGCGCGAATCCCGGCGATCAGATCGGCCGTTTCCCGGTCGGTGTCTTGGATGCTCAACTGTACGTGGTCGAGGCCGCAGTCGCGAAATTGCCGCAAGTTTTCTTCGTTGAGCAGAGTCCCGCCGGTAATCAGGTTGGTGTAGAGGTCGCACCCTCGGGCATGGCGAATGAGATCCGCTAAGTCTTTGCGGACGACCGGCTCTCCCCCTGAGAGATGCAGTTGCACCACGCCGAGGTCCGCTGCTTCAGAGAAGGTCCTGCACCATTGCTCGGTGCCGAGTTCATCCCGCATCGCCGAGAAATTGACCGGATTGGAGCAGTACGGGCACTGCAGCGGACAGCGGTAGGTGAGTTCAGCGACCAATGTGTAGGGCCTGGGAGCTGCCATTTCCTCTACACCTCCAGCAGGCCACGCGTCCGCAAGCGCGTGAACAAGTCCGTTACTTCGTCTGCGATCATCGTGCGGTCGGCTCCTACGAACAGCTGCGCCAGGGCATCGACGATTTGCTCGATTGTACGCTCGCCATCACAGAGCTTGAGGATTTCCGCCGCCGTCTCATTCAGCAACAGCGCTGCTTCTGGGAAGACCAGCATATGTCGCTTTTCTACATTGTCCCAACGGAGCCGTGCCTTGGGGGAGAGGCACGGTTTCCAGGTTGTCGAGTCATCAATCATAGCAGTCATAGAGAGGTGCTATTTGCCCCACAAGGGGGGCAGCCAACCAGGGGAGACGTAGGCAAAGTGCACGGCGTCCAGCAGGCTCCAGAGAATATGACACTTCAGCGTCAAGATAGTAACCGCGCGCTCTTGCAGCTCACGCGTCGTGCAGTGGGTGAGCACGTAGCCCAGGCCGTACTCGACATCCCGAGGCGCCTGGATCAAGCGCGACCGGAAGTATTCGAGCCCCTCCTTCTGCACCCAGGGATAATGCTCTTCGAAGGCCGGCAACCGCCGGGACATGAGGGTCGGCGCGAACAGTTCAGTGAGCGAGGAGGCAACTGATTCCAGCAGTGAGTGCGATTGGACAAAAGTCAGGTAGGCATCGACGGCGAAGCGGACCCCGGGCAGCACGAAGCGAAAGGTTTCCACATCTTCTCGGCGCAAGTCTGCAGCCTCGGCCAGGACCAGCCATTTGTGAATCCCACCCTCGCCTTCTCGGCTGCCGTCATGGTCGATGATCCGCTGGATCCAGGCACGCCGGACCGCCGGATCGTCCACCTTGGCCATGATCGTCGCGTCTTTTTTCGGGATAATAGCCTGGTAGTAGAAGCGGTTCTCGATCCACGCCTGGAGCTGTCGCTTGGTAAGTTTCCCTTCATGCATCAGAACGTGGAACGGGTGTTTGTCATGGTACCCTTCCTCCCCTACAGCACGAAGCCGCTGGGTGAACTCCTCCGCGCTCAACAGTGTCTGGCTTTCGGCCTGGTTCATACGGTTCCCTTTCTCTCCAGCCAACATTCACACCGCGAAATCCATCCCATCACATGCCACTTCCCAACCGGCCTCCTCGACCGCCCGACGCTCAGAGGAATCCTCGATGAGGAGCGGGTTGGTGTTGTTGAGGTGGGTATAGATCTTCCGCACGTTATGCAGACTGGCCAGCTTCGTCAAACTGCCGTCCGGTCCGCTGATCGGCACGTGGCCCATCGACAACGCGGTCTTCTGCGCGAGCCCCTGCACAACCAGTTCGTCATCGGACCAGCAGGTACCATCGAAAAAGAAACAGTCGCAGCCGCCAAGAATAGCAGCAACGCGCGCGTCGATCTGCTTGATAGCCGGGACATAGGCGAAAGACCGGCCGCTGCGCGCGTCGGTAATCTTGTAGCCGATGGTTCCCTCGCTCCATTGCGAGACGACATCCATGAGATAAGCGGGTGGCTTAGCAGGGACGGCGAAAGCTTCGTAACGCAGGCCGCTGTCCTTTCCATCCACGCCAATGAGTTCGTGCTGCCCCGAGGTACTGACAATTTTCCAGGTGCGCTGTGGAGGAGAGAGACAAATCGCGCGGAAGACGACGTTCGACTCTAACACCCAATCCCGCACCTGCTGCGTCGAATAGAAGCAAAGCGGCTGAGATTCCCGCAGGGAGAGCAGACCGGCAATATGGTCGAGCTCGGCATTGGTTAGCAGGATTGCCTGAATTGGGGTGTCGCGCGGAATGGTGCGAGGAGAAAGACCGTCAAAGGCATTGATTTGTTGACGGATGTCAGGGCTAGCGTTGATGAGGTACCAGCGCACCCCATCAGCGCTGAAGGCAATCGCGGACTGGGTCCGCGCCGTGGCGCATAGGGACCCGGACCGCAGGCCGCGGCAATTAGCGCAGTTGCAGTTCCACTGTGGGAAGCCGCCACCCGCCCCTGATCCTAGCACTCTGACTCGCACGCGGTGTTCCTTCTACGATCGATGATATTGATGAGGCTGCGAGACACAGACAAAAAAATGGGCTTCTCCATGTCAAGGTGACACGGGGAAGCCCGTCTCAAAGGCCCTATTAGGTAACTTACTCCGACACGAAGATATAGGAGCTGACCTCCGCGTCCATCCGCACCTCTACGAACTCGGGTTTTGTCCATACCATAGGTAAACTACCTCCTTTCTTTTTTTGCCCATGCAGTTTATACCGCAGGAAGCTTCTTGTCTATGCTTCTAGGGATGGAGCATCAGTCGATGAACATCCAGATTTTTGGCACGAACAAGTGCGCAGAGACTCGCAAAGCCCAGCGTTTCTTCAAAGAACGCGGGATTCGTTTTCAGTTGGTAGACCTGACAGAGAAAGGTCTGTCGAAAGGCGAGTTGCGCTCGGTGGCGGTGCGAGTGCCGCTTGAGCAATTACTCGATCGTGCTAGCCCGCGTTTCGTGACGAAGGGGCTGACGCACGCCTGGCTCGATGCCGGCAAGATTGAAAACCTGCTGCTAGAAGACCCCCTACTGTTCCACACACCGATCGTGCGCAACGGCAGGGA
>JBGPOI010000569.1:0-3509 GCA_041487975.1 Binatia bacterium
CCGGCACCGCGGTTACTCCCTACCCGGCTGATCTAGACCTTGGCCAAGTGACCGCCGAGATGCGTCGCAATGGCGAGGTTGTCGCGCAAGTACGTGGGCAGGAGGTGATCGACAATCAACTCGACTCCATCGCCTGGCTGGCTAACCACTTGGCGGTGTACGGCATGGCGTTGGAGGAAGGCCAACGCATCATGAGCGGGTCTTTCACCAAACCGACACCAATTGCCAAAGGAGATCGCTGGGAAACCCGCTTCTCTCCAGTGGGGACGGTCTCGGCCGTTTTCGTCTAGCTCGTGTTCCGCGCAGCAATTCGATCGTGCACTCCGTAAGCGCAATAAAGTTGCGTTGGTACGCCCAGATTCTGCTGGGCGTACTGGTGGTGACAGTTGGCACGCCGCTGCGGGCGTCGCTCTGCCAGGTAACACCACCGCCAGCACTCGACCGCCTTTTGCCTCAGTACGAATTTGCCGACGCCGATGTCGGCTGCCTGCTGTTCGATCCAGCCAACGGTCACGTTCTTGAAGCACATCGACCCGACGAGCCGCGGATTCCGGCTTCGACCACCAAAGTCACTACACTGATTGCCGCTCTCCAGATTCTCGGAGCGGACTACCACTTCCAAACCTCATTGTTCGCCACCGGCGAGGTCAAGTCAGGCGCTCTATACGGCAGCATTTATCTGCATGGGGGCGGCGATCCGACGCTCACAACTGATGATCTACAAGAGTTCGTCGCCGCCTTGCGACGAACCGGTATCGCTCGCCTCACTGGCAGTTTTGCGTTTGACGAAAGTTTTCTGCCATCGACTCATGAAATCAACGCCCAGCAGCCGATCGCCGTCTCGTATAATCCCGGCCTCAGCGCCCTGTCAGTCAACTACAATCGCATTCAACTCCATTGGCAGCGCCGGCCTGGTGATACGGCTTTCGCTACCACCGTGCTGTCACCCGCCGAGGGTGGCGTCGTGCCGGTTGAGGCGATCCACACAGGGCTGCTCCCGCGTGGGCTTGATCGCCGCATCACGTTTCTTGCCGATGGCGTGGACCTGGACCGCTGGCTCCTGTCACCCGCCTTACCGGCGCGGGGGCAGGTAGAGTTGCCGGTCAAGGCCGACCCGGGCCGCGTCGCCGCCCTGATCTTTCGTACGCTCTGCCAGCAACATGGGATCGCCCTCCCCCTTCCTCAACCCGCCACCGTGCCCGCTGCAGCCCAGGTCTTGTACACCCACCAGAGCGAGGCGCTCCCCGAGATTGTCGCCGGAGTGTTGCGCTACAGTAACAACCTGTCAGCCGAACTGATCGGCCAGGTTGCCGCGCGCACGCTGAGCGGCCGCCCGCTCCCACTGCACGAGTCGGCTGCGATGGTAGTGGACTGGTACCGCCGGACATTGACGAGCACCAATTGGCACGGCTTCTTCAGCGCCAACCATTCCGGCTTGAGCAGCGCGACGCGTCACTCACCGCGGCAGATTGCCGATATCCTGCGCTATGGCTGGACATTGCCGGTCGGTCGCTCAACCTTTCCGCAATTGCTCCCGCCCCCGCATTGGGAACGCGAAGACAATCACAACAACACGGCAGTCAGAGCTAAATCCGGCACCATGGACTATGCCGACGGTTTGGTCGGCTTCTTGACGACGACACAAGGTCAGCAGCTTGGGTTCGTGATTCTCATCAGCGATTTTCCTCGACGCGCAGCGCTGGACGCAACCTTCGACGTTCACCTCAGCGACTCATCGCCAGAGGCCCACGCCTGGACCGAACGCGCCAAAGCCCTGGAGCGTGCGCTGGTCACCAGTTGGATCGCGCAGTACTGACCAGAGAATCCTCTAGAGATTCAACGCAACATCATTGCCGAACGCGTCTTACATCTGCCGAAGGGACGCTAGAGGCCAGAGCCTCGCTTGACGCCAGTGCCTTCCTCACTAACTCTTCAGAAGAGAGAGCGTGAAGGGTAAGGCCTGCCAGCGCATGTCGAATAGCCTGGTCGCGACGTTGGAGGACAAGCGAGACGGCGTCCTCTCTTGCGTTGGGCGGTTCCTCGGTGGCGTCCACCGCATCGAGAATTTCGCTCACGGCGACGCTTTCCGGCGGGCGTCCGAGCGCGAGACCTTCAGGCTCCGCCGAGCGCAGAAGAATGCGACGCCGGACAAATTCGTCGATCAAGTCCTCCAACTCTGCTGGAGAGACGTGCAACCGGGCGGCAAGCTCTGTGAGTCGCCACGGCGGGTCTTGGGTCAGGTAACTGCGAGTGATTGTGGCGAGAGCTAAGAGCGCGAGCCGCGCACGGGAAAGAGCGCCGTGCTTCCTCTGCCGCATCCAAGTCATAACCACACGGCTGTTTTGGTGCAAATAGGCAACTTCCCCTCCCACCAAAATGATCAGCCAGCCCACATAGAGCCAGATCAAGAAGATCAATAAGACAGCAAAACTTGAATAGATGGCGGTATAGCGCGCCGAATTGGCGACAAAGGTGGCAAACCCGATGCCGGCCACTTGCCAGAGGAGTCCGGCTGTCAGTCCGGCGAGCACCGCCGAAGAGAAATGGACTCGCGTGTTCGGCAGAAACTTGTACAAAAACGTGAAAACCGTACACAGGAAAAATAACGGCATCACCCGCGTCACCAGAGTGACGGCAAAACCCAGAGATCCGGTACGCAGCATATATTGCATGAGCCAGTGACTTTGAGCCGAGGCAGTCAGGGCAAAAGCCGAGAAAACCAACACCGGACCTACCAGAACAACGCTCAGGTAGTCACTGAACTTGCGGGCCAAGGTGCGCGAGTAGCGTAATCGCCAGATATGATTCAGGGCATCCTCGATCTGCCCGATGAGCGAAATAACCGTGAAGAACAGGCCTGCCACCCCCACCGCTCCCAGCACACCAACCTGCAAGTTGCTGACGAACCCGATCATATAATGCGTGAGTTCTTCCCCTTTGGCGCCCAAGGGCTCCAGGGCTTGCGCCAAGAACGGCTCGATCTGTTGGTGCGCGCCAAACGCTTTTAAGACGGAAAAAGTTACCGCCAGGAACGGCACCAAGGACAGGAGGGTGGAATAGACCAAGCCCATTGCCCGGAGGCCGAGCAGGTTGGTCTGGAACTCTTCCATAGCCACCATAGCCAAGCGCAGGAAACGAACCTGTAAGCGAGGCCAGAGAGGAAGGGTGGACAGATCCGTAGTCCACAGGTCACGGCGAAGAAATTCTGCCGACCAAGGTGAGAAACTCACTCGACCGTCCTCCTATCCTGACGATTTCCGTAGTGCATCTTCAGAGGACATACTAGGCATTTAGTCACTGGCAAGAGTCAGCGCATCTGCCTTCCTCGTAGGGGCGCACAGCTGTGCGCCCCTACACCAACATCGCATTAATGTTCGTTGGGATTGCACTAGTGTTTCATCGCAATGATTTTGAGGATCAAAGATGCGGGGTCCGCTGTGAGATTGCTTCGCTGCGCTCGCAATGACACCCCTCTCTGTCATTGCGAGGAGCGGAGCGACGAAGCAATC
>JBGPOI010000570.1:0-3509 GCA_041487975.1 Binatia bacterium
CTGCTGTATTGCTGAACGACAGGTTCTGAAGACCGAAATGCCTACTGCACTCAGAAGTGTTTCTGCGAAAACCTGATTTGATGGGGTTTTCTGGCCGTTACTCTCATTAGGTCTATTAGTCCGGGTCGTGAACGGTTACGGTCTTCATCCAACATCGTGAAGTTCCCGCCGCCATTTTGCACTAAAAGCCAGATCGGCTTGTTGAGCAATTTTTCAAGTGCCAGCACAGCCTGGGCAAATTCAGGCGGAAGTGTTTTTGGCGTAGAAAAGACACTTGCGGTGAATTTCTTCGATGAGGGAGTGGTGTCTTTCTCTTCCTTTTGCTCAGGAGGCTGAATAAGGAAGTTCTCTCCTTGAACATTCCTATCTCCGCTCAGACTCGGGGTTGGCGTACCAGGTTGCGTAATCGGCATAGCGACCCGTACATTAGTCGGGCGTACAAGCAGCGTCAAGCGTTAGGAGAGGATATTTTATATTGCCTTGTATTGGAAAGCTCACATAGCCACAACATATAGCGGTTAGCTAAGCCCGAGATGGCGACTTTTCCCCCAGCGTGCCTCTGCGGCTTTCTTGGCAATCTCTTTTTTCTTCTTTGCTGACAGCTTGGCAGCTCGGGCTTGTCCTCCCTTGGACGCCCCAAGCCGAGAGAGCGCCACGGCGTGAGGGTTTTTCTTCGGTGGGGTGAGCGGCTCACCGATGGTAGATTCAACAACACGAAGGGCAGTTTCAGCAGAATCTTCATCTTTGCTTGCTCGCGTAGGCATAAAGCAAGTATGCCATACCAGAGAGACCGACAGCAAGGGGATGAACTATTGTTTCATTTCAAAATGACCCACTACCCGATGGTTAAAGGTGTTGACACTGCTTCACCTATTCACGTCAGTTCCTCCAATAATGCTTTCGCCTCTTGCAAGTCTTTCGTGTCAAGGCCCTCCGTGAACCAACTATAGATCTCCGCCAGCATCTGCCGGGCTTTTTCTCTCTTGTCCTAGCCCTGCCACAGTCGGCTCAGGCTCATCACAGCTCGCAGCTCTAGCGACTTCGCACTTTGCCGGCGGGCAATAGTGATCGCCTTCAAAAGACATTCTTCCGCTTCTTCTTCGACTTTAGTCTTTGAACCTTGAACTTTGAACTGTTGAAGCGTAAGCGTTCCCCTGAGTCGATACAGTTCCGCCTCGTAGTGAGGCTCTTCATTTTGGTGCGCAGCTTGGTGCGCAGCGCCTAGTGCCTCACTCAAAGTGGTCAATCCCTCCTCTATTTGCCCTGCTCTGCCATATGCTTCGGCTAACAGAGCCAGACAATACGGCCGGAGTAATTTTGCCCCTATGGTCTGCCAAGCGGCTAACCCCTGGCGCATCTGAGCAATGCCCTCTTGTACCTGGCCTTGCTCGGCTAGCGCCCAGCCCCGCAAAATAGTTCCCGCCGAGACGTAGACCGGAAACCTCTGCTCCGTCGAGAGCGCCAGCAGTGCCTCTGCTTGCTCCTGCACGGCTTGTATTTCCCGACGGCTTCGATGGAACGAAGCGGAATTCAGTAAGGCAATAGCCAAGCTAAAAGGGTGAGACAGTTTCTGGGCCAGGGCAAGCGCCTCGTGGTTATTCTTGAGAGCTTGGTCTGGATAGCCAAGCAACTGCAAGGCCAAGGCCATACAGGAGAAGCAAAACACCCCATAAGCCGAGCGCTGGCTGGCTCGCTCCCCGGCCTGTTGCCAGTAGGGAATAGCCTGTTCTCTCAGGCCGGCCTCGGTGTAGTGTTGCGCCACTAGCTCCGGCTGCGTTTCGACGGTCTCGGGGAAGCGTTCCGCTAGCACCTGGGCAATCTTCGTGTGATACTGTTGCCGGGTGCTCTTGAGTAACGATTGATAGGCCGTGTCTTGAATGAGCGCATGCTTGAAGAGATAGTGGGCCTGCGGCAACAGCCCGCGCTGATACACCAGCTCCGCCTCGACCAACTGCTTCAGCCCGTGCTGTAACGTCTCTTCGTCGAGCGGGGAGACCGCAGCCAAGAGCTCATAGCTAAACTCCCTCCCCAGCGTAGCTCCCACCTGCGCCACCTCTTTGGCGGTCCCCAACCGATCCAGCCTGGCCATGAGCGAATCCTGCAACGTGGCAGGAATTGCGAATTGTAGGGGCGCACGGCTGTGCGCCCCTACAGACCCTATGGACTCGATGACCGTCTTAGTCAACTCTTCGACAAACAATGGCACGCCGTCCGTCTTGGCCACGATTTGCTGCACCACCTCTGATGGCAGGGCTTTCCCGCCCGTGACCCGCTCGACCATCGCCTCGACCTGAGGGCGCCCTAAGCGGCTCAGCGTAACCTGGCTGAGGTGTGAGCGGTTGCCCCAGGGCGGCATGAACTCAGGTCGAAAGGTCAACAGCGCCAACAGCCGCGTCGTGGGCACTTGGTCAAGGAAGAGTGTGAGCACCTCCAGCGTGGAGGGATCGGCCCAGTGCACGTCTTCCCACGTGGTATAGACGGTGTTCTGCGCCGCATCCTCGACCAGCCACGCCACTAAGGCGGCCTGCGTCTTCTCCTTCTGCTTCTGGGGACTCACGGTAATCGGTGGGTAGCCCTCAGGATGCGGGAGCGACAACAGGGCGGCCAACAGGGGCACTGTGTCCGCCTGGGGGAAGTGATAGTGGCTGAGCGTGTGTTGGAGTTTCTCCAGCTTTGTCGCAGGAGAATCTGCTCGTTCAAGCTGGAGGAGGCGCTGCAAGTGTTCGATGATCGTATAGAAGGCGCTGTTTTGATGATACGGAGAGCAGCGAAACTCAAGGCGCGTCACCCCTTCGTGCGCGAGCTGCTCTTTGAGTTCCTGGACCAGCCGGGATTGGCAAATCCCGGGCTCGCCGCTCAGCAGCACCACTTGGCCTTCCCCGGCTTTGGCGTGTTCCCAGCGTCGCTGCAGCAGTGCGAGTTCTTCGGCTCGGCCCACCAGCGGCGTCAAGCCCGTTTGCACCGCCGCCTCAATCCGGCTCTGCGCTGCACTCTCTCCCACCACACAATACAGTGACAACGGCGTTGAGAGGCCCTTCAGCGCCTGGGGCCCCAAGGCCTCGCATGCAAAGAGGCCTTGCACCAAGCGATACGTAGCACTGCTGATCACCACGGTGTCGGGCTCCGCGTGGCCTTGCACCCGGGCGGCCAGGTTGGGCGTCTCGCCTAACGCCAGCCGTTCGGTGCGCTCCCCCGCGCCAATTTCGCCCACCACCACCGGCCCGGTATGAATGCCGATGCGCACTTGTAACAGCGGCGTACCCGCCAACTGGCCCACGGCTGCCACGATTTCCAGGCCGCTGCGCACGGCGCGCACCGCGTCCTCCTCATGGGCGGCCGGATAGCCAAAGTACACCAGCACGCCATCCCCCAGATATTGGGCAATATGCCCCTCGTAGCGCGCGATGACCTGGCCACAGGCAGCCTGATAGGCCCGCACCCGGGCATGATAGTCTTCGGGGTCGAGCTGTTGCGAGAGCGTCGTGGACCCCACCAGGTCAATGAACTGC
>JBGPOI010000571.1:0-3500 GCA_041487975.1 Binatia bacterium
ATTGTTGGCGGAGATGTCAATGGACTGAGTCGCACGATCTGCGAGTGCCCGTCCTTTGACATTTCTCCACAGGTGATCCCTGGCATTCAACTCTGGCGTAGCAACGGGTAGTAATCTGAGTTCGCTCTTCAGCTCTTTTGCTAACTCGCTACTATCTTCTGCCGTGTGCGGCGCCCCACGATCTTCAAACAGGATAATGTACCAGCCGCGCCAGTGTGAGCGAATCATCTCAAGGAAGTATTGGTGCGTTTGCTCGTTCCACACCTCGGTGATCAGCAACAGCACAGCGCCCGTGTGACTATTGATCACTCCATGCAGGATACGCCGGGCACGGTTGCCGGTTATGGGTACTTTGACTTGCTCTCCCTTGCGCCCGTAACAACTATAGAGCGGTGGAGTCTCGGTGACAATGACCTCATCAAGCATTAAAATGACTGTTCGTAGGCGCGTGGAAAGTCCACGTTTAAGCCCCCTTTTGCTTGTCGCCAGGTGGGGGAGCGACGAGCCAATACATGACGGGGTCGCTTCCAAATAATCCCTAAGCGCTGCAACGCATAACTGACGCTTCGTTGAGAAGCCTCCACATGATGGTACTCTGCCAGATAGCGTCGTAGTAAGGCAGCCGTCCACACGGTCGAGCGATAACCACAATCACGAGGGTCGGTGTCGATCATCGCATCAATGAGTGGGTCAATAATACCCGTAGCGGTGCGTGGACGCCCGCTACGGGCAGCATCAACGAGTCGTTGAGCAGGATCAAGCTCGGGCCTTTCTTGCAATCGCTCAATCCAGTTGTAGACGGTCTGACACGAGACACGCAGAAGATCGGCCACCTCTTCGAGGCGTTCTCCTTCATCAAGCCAGATGATTGCTTGCGCACGCTGGAATTGCTTGGTGTTGTGGCTGGTAGCCAGAATTGATTCCACTAGGCTGCGCTCTTTATACGAAAGCTTTAATAAGTCATCCATTACGCACTCCGGCTCTTACTGGCATAGCTGACTTATCTTACTTGTCAAAAGACTTTTTGCAACTTACTTAGCACTCTTCCGTGGATGAGCCACGCGCGCCGCAAATCTCCTGCACTGTACCACCTTTATTCAGAAAACCTCAAGTCCTGGCTGCCATCTGTTACACTGCACAATCGCACAGCCTAACATTCTAACATCACGATGCAGCCTGCTGTGCTCTGAGGCGGCCAATCGGGCTGTGAATCCGCTTGCCTCCTCGGTTCAGTACGGAGGGATAAACCATCCTTATCAAGTTCGATCAGGATGGTCTCGTTGAGATTTCGTGTCTCAACGGCTTCTGTGAGATTGTTCGGGGTGGTTGAGGCTGATGATGGGTATGTGGGGCTGAGGTCGGCGGGCGGGGGAGTCCTCTGCTGAAGGACTTTCAAGCCTGGGAGTGAAACTTTTTGTTCCCCCTCCCCTTGTGGGGAGAGGGAACTCGAGGGTGACGGTTAGTGAGGATTACCCTTTGCCGTGCCGCAGGAGGCGACCCGGAGTCGCGTTGGAGCACTTGCCGTCTTCGAAGGTCACTTCGCCGTTCACCATGATCCAGCGATAACCCTCAGCGTACTGCACGCGCCGCCACTCGCCACCCGGGAAGTCGTGCACGATCATCGGCTTCTCTGGCGTTATCTTCAGGTTTTCCAGGTCGTAGACCAACACGTCCGCGGGCGCGCCTTCGCGCAGGACGCCACGATCCTGGAAGCCCGCGCATCGGGCCGGCAGGGCGCTCAGGCGATAATGCGCTTCTTCCAGGCTCATGAAGCCCGCGTCACGCACCATCCAGGTGATCATATCGGTCGGATACGCGCCCAAGGTAACAAACTTGGTGTGTGCACCGCCATCCGAGGTGCCAGGAATGCTGTATTCCGAAGACATCAACTCGGCAGCATACTCCTCGTTCGTGTTCCGAGCCGGCGTGTCGAACTCGGTCTTCAAGTTGTCGGCGATGGCCAGATCAAGCATCGCGTCCATCGGATGCTTGTTTTCCATCTTGGCAACCTCTTCGACCGTCTTGCCGACGTATTTCTGGAACTTCGGGTCTCCCACAGACTCGATCATGAAGTCCTTGATCGACCCCGTCACGATCGGCGTGTGGCCAGAGTCATACTCCGCCACCAACGCCTGCCGTAGCGCGGGGTTTTGGAACTTCTGCATGCGTTCGGCCGGGGTACCCATCGTCACTTCACGCCAGAGGTCACTGCCGTCAAAGAGGTTCCAGTCCTCAAAGGAGAAGATGAATCCTTGCCGCCGGGTGGCAGTCTGGTTGTAGATCTGATGGCCGCGTTTGTTCGCGTCGTCGATATAACGCATCGTCCGGCGATGCAGAGCCGGTCGGTCGTCGCGCACTGCGGTGGCGTTGAACAGCACGGGCCGACCCGACACTTCAGCCAGGCGCTCGTAGAGACGCATATCGTCTTTGAAGTCTTCACTCGCCTGGGTGAGCTGAATGAACCCTTCTTTGCGCTTGCCGAGCACTTCGGCGAACGCGATCAGGTCTTCTTCCGCCATGGTATCGGTCACCATCGGCGTGCCATCATAGTCGCGCTGCACGGAAATGAAGCCGTTGCCCAGGCGCTGACAGGAGAAGCCGCAGCCACCGGCGTCCATCGCCTCGTTCAGGAGCCGTTGCATTTCCTGCCGTTCTTGCTCATTGGCCGGGCGGCTCTTGGCGGCATCGAGGCCCATCACCCAAATCATGATCGGCGCGATAGGCACGTAGCTCAGGACGTTCAGCCCTTTGGGCGTACGATCGAGAAAGTCGAGCCAGTCGGGGAAAGTGACCCAGTCCCACTTCATCCCGGCCTTCATGGACTCAAACGGAATCGCTTCGACCCGGGACATGGTCAACATGGCACGGTCCCGCAGTTCCGGCTTGCACGGCGCAAAACCGAACCCGCAGTTACCAATGACGATCGAGGTCACCCCATGCCAACTGGACATGGTGCAATACGGATCCCAATTGATCTGGGCGTCATAGTGCGTGTGCAGATCGACGAACCCGGGGGCGACGATGAGCCCGTTGGCATCGAGCGTCTTCTTGGCATCGCTCGCCTTGAGCTTACCGATCTTAGCAATCTTGCCATCTTTAATCCCGACGTCAGCGAGACGACGTGGCGTGCGGGTGCCATCAACGACCGTTCCACCTTGGACGACTACATCAAATTCAGGCATAAATGCCCCTCCTTGCAGATTGAACGTTCACTCAGCAGTGTGCCATGTACCATGCCACAGGGTACGGGCGGCTGTCAACTCGAACCTCTAGCTCCTAGAACTGAAAGATGGCGCTGAGAATAGTTTCGTGGCGGCTGTCTCCTGGCCGCCCAAAGCGATCCCCGATGGACCACGGACCTGGATCATGCGACCCGATTCGCCAATAGAAATCCTGGGTGAGACGCAGAATGATGTGGTTGGAAAACAGGTAATCGATCGAGAGCCGATTGTATCCTCCGGTTGACACGGGATCGTAGGCGAAGACAAAGAGCGGCTGCC